>JBOGOW010000446.1:0-3485 GCA_050748285.1 Pyrinomonadaceae bacterium | reverse complement strand
CTTGGTCTGCGCTTCGATGTCGTTTTTTGTCGTATCGCCCTGACCGTTGTCTTTCGGATCGATCACGATAACGGCCAGCTGCGCGCCGCGTTTGTTTTTGAAAGCTTCCTTGTTGCTGTTGTAAAACTGCTCGATCTCATTGTCCTTAGGCGGTTCGATTTGTCCGGTTATCCTTTCGTTCAGCTTTGTGATCGCAAGGCCTTTTTTTATCGCAAGACGCGCGGACGCCTCGGTTTCGCCGATCTCTTTCATTTTCGCGTCAAATTGTTCGGCGGACATGCCGCTCGCCGTTTTCTGCTTATTGAATTCAGCATTTACCTCCTCATCGGTCGGGACTGTCCCTTCTTTTTCGGCCTTTTGGAACATTACTTCCTGCTCGATCAGACTTTGAAGCACCTGAAGCCTTGCCGCAGCCAACTCCAATGGCGAAAGACGGTTTTCCTGCCCCTGTGCCTGCTGTTTTATGGCCCGCTCGACGTCTTCCATTTTGATCGTCTTGCCATTCACAGTTGCAGCGGTTTCGTTGCCGTCCACCGGCCCGTCGGGGCCTGACACAGGGCCGCCGCAGCCGGTAATGAATGCAGCCGAAACGGCCGCGACCGTTAGAAAAAGAAAAAATATTTTTGATCTTCGCACTATTAAACTAGCTCCTTTCCAAAATTCACCGCTGCTTGACTTTGCACAGCGCAATTTGGTATAAAATTGGTTTTTGAGTTTTTTAAACTCGATTCATTTCCTCAAAACGAGAGGTGTAATAATATGGCACAACGATGCGATGTCTGCGGCAAAGGGCCGCAATTCGGAAACAATGTTTCCCACGCAAATAACAAAACCCGTCGGCGTTTTAACCCAAATCTTCAACCGGTTCGCGTTCAGCTCCCAACCGGAGCAAAAGGCCGCATGAAGGTTTGCACACGCTGCATCAAATCCGGAAAGATCGTTAAAGCGGCGTAACTTTCTTTGAGTTTCGAACTTTCAATTTAGTTGCCAAACGTCTGAAAAATAAGGCGTTTGGCTTTTCTTGCCTTTGGAGTTCTGACCGATGAAGCGGGAACTCCTAACTCAAGCGATCGCAATGCAATCTATCTCAACCCGCGCATCGCGCGGCAGACGAGCCGCTTGAACGGTTGCTCTTGCCGGTTTATTCGCGTCAAAATATTTCGCGTAAATCTCGTTCATCGCCGCAAAATCGTTCATATCGGCTAAAAAAACCGTTGTCTTTACGACCTGTTCCAGCGAGCTTCCAGCCGCGCTTAAAACCTCGCTCAGATTTTTCAACACCTGTTCCGTTTGCTCGGCAATGTTTTCGGAAACAAAATTTCCCGTAGCCGGGTCAATCGGTATCTGGCCGGAGCAAAATATAATTCCGTTTGCTTTGACAGCTTGCGAATACGGGCCGATCGCTCCCGGTGCATTTTCGGTCGAAATTACTTCCATAAATAGTATATCGGCATCGCCGAGCAAAACGCTGATATTAGCAAAAATGGGTAAAAAAGGAAAGTTGGGGTCGGCGAAAAATAATTCAGGTAGCGGACCAATAGTGTGGTGTTGGCGTTTCTGTGATCTTTCTCAGTGAACTCTGTGGGTTTCACTTTGAGGCCTTAGTGTTTAAAGACCTTTTTTTAACACCGAGTGCACGGAGGAAATTCACAGTGCACACTGAGGAAAGCCCAGCTGAGAAATCGCACTAAACATCAACACCACAAGTTTAGCCAAATAAATTCAATCAGGCGTTCATGCGTTCGACCGAGATCACGCCCGGAACGTGCTCGACGGCGGTTACAACCTTGTCCAAATGCTTCTTGTCGAAAACTTCGATGGTTACTTCAATAAGCCCGCGGTCATCGCGCGACACGTTTGCGCTTGCATCGCGGATGCCGGTCTTGATATCCGCGATCGCATTAGTGATTCCGGCAAGCATTCCAGTGCGGTTTTCGGTCATCACCATCAGACGAACGGATTGGATTTGGTTTTCTTCACTTTTTGCCCAGGCAACCTCAACTATGCGGTCGCGGTTGATCATCAGCTGAGAGACATTCTTACAGCGTTTGTTGTGAACGACGATTCCTTTGCCGAGCGAAATATATCCGATAATTTCTTCGCCACGCAGCGGGTTGCAGCACCTGGCCCGCGTCGTAAGCAGATTATCGACGCCCTTTACAACGATCGCATCTTCGCCGAGACCGATCATACGTTTGACCGCCTTCACGCCGCTTGCTACACGCGTTTCTTTTTTTGTTTCAGGATCGAGCTCGGCAAATTTTTCGGCGCCGAGGAATTTCGAGATCACATTTCGCGGCAGCGTCTTGCCGTAGCCGATCGAGGCAAGCAGATCTTCCGGGCGGCCGAGTCCATATTCATTGGCGATCCGTTTCATCTCGCCGTCGTTATTGATAAGTTTTTTTGGAGAAAGACTAAACCTATTTGCCTCTTTTTCCAAAAGCTTTCGTCCGATATCTATCGATTCCGTTCGCTGCTGTTCGCTTATGAAATGCCGTATGCGGTTTCGCGCTTTAGAGGTTACAACGTAGTTGAGCCAGTCGCGCGAGGGCTTCGAATTGGAAGTCGTCATTATCTCGACAACGTCGCCGTTTTGAAGCTCGGTCTTTATCGGAACGATGCGGCCATTGATCTTCGAACCGGTGCATGTGTCGCCGACCTCGGAATGAATGGCGTATGCAAAATCGATCGGGGTCGAACCGCGCGGAAGCTGTATAACCTTGCCCATCGGCGTGAACGCGTAAACGTCTTTTGGAAAGAGATCGAGCTTTAGAGACTCGATAAAATCCTCAGAATCCTCGTCGTCGGTCGTGTCCTCGACCAGCGGCAAGAGCAGCTTCTCGACCGTCTTCCGCAGCTCGTCGAGACTTTCGTCGTCTTCGCGCTGACCGAGCTTGCTTTCCTTATATTTCCAATGCGCGGCAACGCCTTCTTCGGCGATCCGATGCATTTCCTCGGTCCGTATCTGAACTTCGAAAGATTGTCCGCCATCGCCGATCACGGATGTATGAAGAGAGCGATAAAGGTTGTCGCGAGGAATGGCTATCCAATCCTTAAATCTTTCCGGTATCGGAGTCCAGATGTCGTGAACGACGCTTAGCGTTAGGTAACAATATTTTCGATCATTCGGAGTGATGATCCGGGTCGCGATCAGATCGTAAACCTGTTCGATCACGATGCGCTGTTTTCGCAATTTCTTCCACAACGAATAGAGGCGCTTTACGCGTCCCTCGATCGCAATGAACGGAACTTCGTTTTCGTTCAATTTCTCGACGATCTTTGTTTTTGTTTTTTCGAGGATGGCTTCGAGCTCGGGTCGCCGCGCGTCAACTTCCTTCGCCAGCTTTCGATATTCGTCCGGGTATAAATTCTGAAAGGAGAGGTCCTCGAGCTCGCTTCGCATCTTGCCCATTCCGAGGCGATGTGCAATGGGAGCGAAAATATCGAGCGTTTCCTGCGAAATGCGGGCGCGTTTCTCCGGCTTT
>JBOGOW010000445.1:0-3486 GCA_050748285.1 Pyrinomonadaceae bacterium | reverse complement strand
CGTGCCGATCGCATTAAGCACGGGAGAATTCAGCATCTTGAAGAGCCGATATTTTTCACGTAATTCGGAATCGGATTTGTCGGCGAAGGCAATCGCCGTGTCCTGAAAGTCCAGCTTGAATTCGCTCATTTTGCGCGTTCTATCTCTTTTAGGAATTTATGGACTTCTTTGGAAAAAGAAATGCGGTCGTAAACTTCCGACAACTTCAGGCGGCAGCCAACCGAGTTGATCGTGCATGTCTTGTCGAGCCCAATATATGCATAAAGCACCCACGAGTTATCTTTTTGTCGTATGAAATGTTCGATCATCGGTTTGTCCTGCGATACGAGAATGTAATCGTTGAGCGTATCGTTAAACATTCGGTATCGGGAAAATTTGTCATTGCGGTCGAAAATTTCTGTTGACGGGCTGAGCACTTCGATCACAACTCTAGGATTCAGAATGACGTCCTTAAACTTGTCATGATATTTGACCTCACCGCAGACGATCAAAACATCGGGATAAGAAAACATCCCTTTTGTCGAAGAACCGGATTTCGTGGAAAAACCACCCGTCTTAACTTTTGTTTCTTTCGTCCGAACACTGCAATCTTTTCCTTTAAGCTGCGAATACAAAACTCCGACAAGATTCACCGAAATTAAACCGTGGAAATCCGATTCGCCCGCCATCGAATATATTTCGCCATCGATGTATTCGCTTCGTTCCGGTGCATCGCGTTCTATTTCGAGATAGTCTGCAACGGTGACAAGTGCCGGTTCCTGAGTTTTGAGTTTTGCAAGTGCCATGAATTAAATCATAACAATAATCCGCAATTCGGATAAAGGCAAATTGTTTGCCGACGCTGTTTGATCTATCATTTCTAATCTCACTTTGTGTTCCAACGGACTTTGTGGTGAAAATAACTGTATGGCAAAAGGACTTCCAAAACGATCGGAAAATTATTCCGAATGGTATAACGAGATAGTTAAACGCGCCGGTTTGGCCGAGAATTCTGCGGTACGCGGATGTATGGTCATCAAACCGTATGGCTTTGCTATTTGGGAAAAGATGCAGCGTGCCTTGGACGATATGTTCAAGGCGACCGGTCATCAAAACGCTTACTTCCCGCTTTTCGTGCCGAAATCGTTTCTTGAAAAAGAAGAGGAGCACGCCGAAGGTTTTGCAAAGGAGTGTGCAGTTGTCACGCATTATCGGCTAAAGGCAGACGGCGAAGGTGGCCTGATGGTCGATCCGAATGCGAAACTCGAGGAAGAATTGATAATCCGGCCGACATCCGAAACCGTCATCTGGAATGCTTATAAAGGCTGGATTCAATCCTGGAGCGATCTTCCGCTGTTGATAAACCAGTGGGCGAATGTCGTCCGTTGGGAAATGCGAACACGAATATTTCTTCGAACCGCTGAATTCCTCTGGCAAGAAGGACACACTGCCCATGCTACCGAACAGGAGGCCGTTGAGGAAACGGAACAGATGCTAAGCGTCTATGCAGACTTCGTCGAAAATTGGATGGCGCTGCCGGTTATTCAGGGCGTAAAAACTCCCGGTGAGAGATTCGCCGGTGCTGTGGAGACATACTGTATAGAGGGCTTGATGCAGGATGGAAAAGCTCTGCAATGCGGCACGTCGCATTTTCTCGGGCAGAATTTCTCGAAGTCGTTCGATGTAAAGTTTGTCAATAAAGAAAACCAACTCGATTTTCCGTGGGCAACGAGTTGGGGCGTTTCGACGCGTTTGATGGGCGCACTTATTATGGCGCATTCGGATGACAACGGCCTCGTGCTTCCGCCAAAACTTGCACCGATACAGGTTGTTATCGTGCCTATTCACAAAACACCTGAAGACCTTGCGGCGATCTCCGCCAAGGTCGATCCTATCGTTGACGAGTTAAAAGCTGCCGCAATTTCCGTCAAATATGATGACAGCGATAATCAGCGTTCGGGTTGGAAATTTGCTGAGTACGAACTAAGAGGTGTGCCTGTCCGTCTCGGCATCGGAATGCGCGATATTGAAAACGGCACGGTCGAGGTTGCGCGTCGCGACACTTTGACAAAGGAATCCGTTGCGCTCGATACGGTTGTGGATACGGTAAAAATATTGCTCGAACAAATCCAGTCGGCGATCTATCAAAAAGCCCTGCGTTTTCGTGAAGAAAACACGTTTAATGTCGATACATGGGAGGAATTTAAAATACAGATCGAGAAGGGCGGCTTTATCAATGCACACTGGGATGGCGCCGCCGAAACCGAGGAGAAAATAAAAGAAGAGACCAAGGCGACCATCCGCTGCATTCCATTGAATTCGATCGAAGAAATTGGCAAGTGCGTTTATTCGGGTAAAGAATCTGCAAAACGAGTAATATTCGCTCGCGCTTATTGATGCGTTAAAAAAGTTTACTACCGAGTTTAACCTCGATCACTGGCGAGATTATGGTTGCCTCGCCGCTGTCGGCTTTAGGTATCTGAACGCCAAGCGTGAGAAATTGCGATTCGATCCCGCCGACGACTCGCGGTTCGAAATTCAGCACGCCGAGGACCCGACGACCGACGAGATCGTCCACCGAATGATTAGTTAGACGCGCGACCGAGATTCTTATCCCGAATTTTCCAAAATCGACCGATAGCTTATACGAGGCTTTTACGGCTTTTTCAGCGACTTCAACCGATAGAATCTTTCCGACACGAATATCCAGCAATTCAAACGTGTCCTCGATTCGCACATTTGGCTTCAATTCCGTCACCATAACTCCATTTTATCTGAAACCAATAAAATCGAAAACGTTAGACTTTTTCGTGATTTCAGGCGTCAAATGTATTGACCGATCAATATTTTCGTCGGTCGCGGTAAATGGAGTATGATTCTCGTGAAAAATTTAGCCGGCGGCACGAGTGAATGTTTACAGACCTGACGGATGAAAAATTGGTCGAATTGGCGAAAACGTCCGAACAGGAAGCGTTCGGTGAGATCGTCAAACGTTGGGAGCGCAAGATATTCGCTCTCTGTTTCGGTATGCTCGGTCGCGAGGACGAAGCACGCGACGCGGCGCAGGAAGCCTTCATCGCCGCCTTTAAGAATATCGGCAATTTCCGCGGCGAGGCGAAGGTGTCATCCTGGCTGCATAGAATTGCAGTCAATCAGTGTTTAACAACAAAGCGACGCGCCAAAACTCGTTCGGAAGAATTTTTGGATGAGGAAAGTAATGAGGAAGAACGCGTTTTCGTTGCGGCTGCAGGCTATTCGCCGTCGAATCAGACAGAACAAGCCGAACGAAATGTGATCGTCCGGCAGGCAGTCGGGTCTTTGCCGATCGATCTGCGGGAGGTCGTCGTTATGAAGGAATTCGAGGATATGACGTTTCAGGAAATCTCGGACACGCTCGAAATTCCATTGAGCACGGTAAAAAGCCGGCTTTACACCGCTTTGAAACAATTGCGTTCAAAACTTGAACGGGTCCCGATGGAAATCGGCTAAGGGAATGAAGATGAAAAA
>JBOGOW010000444.1:0-3495 GCA_050748285.1 Pyrinomonadaceae bacterium | reverse complement strand
CCTCTCAGGAACTTCTCAGGCTGCAAGATGACTATCTCGTTAGTTCGGCGAGAGCATTTCACCCGACCATCGATGGCTGGTTGGGAGCAAGAGATCCTGATTGGGCAGCGAGATGGAACTTAGCTATTTGATTGAACCCAGTATGTTTATGCACCAAACCGAATCGAACTTCAATACCAAGTCAATGGGCGCACAAACCGCCCGTGCGAAGATCGATCGGCTCTTCGTCCTTTGGGATAGGTCTCGAGGATACAGGACGCTTATCATGATGCTCCTGCCAGTCGCTCTATACTTCGGCGCAAGATTCTACCTGGGGGATAAACTGCCGGCTCAGCTAAGATTCGTGGACAGCGCCGCAGAGCATCCGAACGGACTGGTGCAAGTTGACGGTCAGCGACTAAAACCCGTTTTTTCGGGTGCGCCTTTCGAAACGGCATCGAGGCTTCGCGAATCTGGGGCATTGCTGATGGCCGTTTCGCTAATTTGCTTCGAGGAGTTTCAAAAATACGGCAGATTCCCAACATCTGTTCATCCGATACTGGCGGGCCTTCAAAAACGCTCCCTGTTGCCGCCTGGTATCGAAGTCAGAGACGGAGGGTTTCGCTCAGCTTTGAGCGAATTGATTCTAAACTATCGGTCCGAACCTTTCGCGTTTGAGATCTTTGCTCTCCCAACAAGTACCGCCCCCGGTCCCGCAATCCTGTTCCGATTTCCGTTGCCGCCCGGGGAAGCGAACTCGATCATGTATTTTCGATCGCCAGCGGGATCGACGCCGATCATACCGCAACAATTCAGCACTACAGATCAACTGGGCGCGGTCGGTTGGAGTATCCGGCAATGGCGGGGCGAAGCTTTGCCATTGGATCAACCGGCTATCCGCGATCTTCAGGAACACGACATCTGGTTGAAGTCGATAATCTCCGGAAAGTAAATACTAGATATGTTCTCGCGTGAGTGGATCGAAAAACTAGACGCCTCCTACGGCATCCCGCGAAAGGCGAATGAGCAATATTTGCCTTCGTATAACGCATTCTGGCACTGGGCCGCCGATTTCGGAAGAGGCTCGTTCTATGTACTTCTGGGACTTATCGAAGCAGGCTTGCTTCTTTTCGCTGGCTGGCTGTTTAACCAGCCCGGTCTTATCAATCTGGCCTTCTGGGCGATGGCACTATGCTGCACCTGCGGAGGATTAGTTGATGCATATTCTGAGATTAAAGAATACCGTGTAAGACACATGAGCACTGCGCACGGTTCTGCCCGCTGGGCTAAGGCCAAGGACCTCGTCCGATGCGGCCTGATGAACCGCATTCGCGGTCTGCCACTCCCGGCGAATGCGCTCCCAATTGCAAAAGCCTTCGGAGGCCGTGATGTTTTTCTCCCGCCGAGCCAGTGGCTTCGTCACTTTGTGATGTTCGGCCCGACTGGATCGGGCAAATCGAAGACCTTCTTTATCTCAATGATCCGCGCCATCCTCGGGAAATCGTCGTGCCTCGTTTACGACCCGAAAGGAGAACTGTTCGCGCAGACGGCCGTTTCCGCAGAACGACTCTTTCGTCTTGATCTCAATGACCCGTCAAGGAGCGACCGCTGGAACTTTATCCCGAAGTGCAGGAACGATCCGGCGTTCGCCTGCCAGGTCGCAGGCATGATGATCGGTATCGAAAGCCGCCGTAAGACCAACGCCGATCCGTTCTGGGGGGATGCTGAGCAGATCGCATTGACAGCGATCCTTTTGCATATAGCTGAGGTCTATCGAGACAAGGCGATACCCGCGTTCGCCGCGGATTTTCTGATCTCATTAGGGGAGGACGGCAATGACGCTTTCGCTCAGGCGATGGAGAAATCGCCAAGTCTCTATGCGAAGCAGGCATACCTTGCATTCAGGCAAGCGCCTATCCAGACACGCGGTTCGATCTTGATCGGTCTTTACAACAAACTCCGGCCATTCACCTTAGCACCGGCGCGAATGGTTACGATGACGCCCGCTGAAGAAGAAATAGAAACCGGTTGCCGAAATATCAATTTCTCCGATCTACGAAAACCCGGAACCGCCATCTATCTTGTCGTCTCCGAAGGAGCAGCGGATATCTACAAGGAGTTCATCGCGACCTTTCTCGGCCAGGCTGTCATGGAGATGCGCCTTGACGGTTTGAATGAACCGGAACACCCCTGCTTCGTTCTGATTGACGAGGCTTATCAACTGAACGTCGCCGAGGTGAAACGAATCTCGGGAATCGGCCGCGGTCGCGGCGTCGGATTGGGACTCGGATATCAGGATCTCCCGCAGATGTACGATCAGTATGGAAGAGACCGGGCAAACGCGATCCTCGGCACCGTGATGACAAAGATCTTCCTCCCGGGGCTCGATGATGTCACGGCGGATTATGCCTCCAAGCAGTTGGGAGAGACGACCATTCTTTCAAAGACCTTTCAGGACTTCCCCGGCAATAAGAACGACAACACCAGATATGCCGAACAGAAACGCTCGCTTATGCTCCCCTCCGAAATAAGGCAGATAGCGAGGCATTCGGAAGTGTTGATAATAACTGACACTGCGCCGCCCATTCGGGCCGCGTATCCACCCTTCGGCGTGGTTAAGAATCACAGCACTGCCGAATGTAAGGGATCGCCGCGAGAGATTCATCTTGGAGACATCGACGCTGCATTTCTGTTAACTGGAGCGCAAGAAACAAGGAACAACCAAAAGGAGGATCAACAGATTGTCATGAAAATCATTTCGGAAACCGTCGATCAAGTGGTCACGGATGCAAGCGTCGAGGAATCGATCGTACCAGGGGCCGCGAGTAAAACAGATGAAGGTTCCACGCACGTCGGTACGCTCGACGAAATAACGTACGATCTCCGCTTCTCCCTGGCGGATCAGTGGGAGCGGAGCGTTACACCGTTCTAAGGTACTAGTATGCTTCCTAGGCTAAAAGTCGTTCTTGTACTGATGCCCGTGGCTTTAGCGGTGCTTGCCGGCGTCTACATCTATTCGCTGTGGACGGCGGAACGCGACCGGGCTGCGGATGTTCCGGTCGAGGCAAGCGGCATGATGATGCGCGATCTGCTCGCGTATCACAAAAAACGCGGTAGTTTTCCCGGCGACTTGAAAGATCTTGAAGGCGTGGTTTGGGAGAAGAATCGAACCCGCGCGTTTTCGATCGAGAATCGCGGGTTTACTCACCGCAACTACTTCTATCTTTATACTCGTCTCGCGTCTCACAGATTCACGCTTTGGGCCTTACCCATCGGAGGGATTCGCGATGACGCGGTCACCATGTTTGTCGCAGGATCACCCGGCGTTCATAGAAGCTGGAAGGGTGCCGCTCTCTCGCCCGACTTCGTTAGCGGCATCAAAGCAAACCCATCCGAGATCGAATTAAGCACATTGGGATTGGTAGAACAATCGAAGGTGGCGACTAAGAAGAATTAGTGTCTTTGTTGACGGGTTCGTGGCGGGTTGTATAGGCAGTATATGGGAACCACAGTCAC
>JBOGOW010000443.1:0-3496 GCA_050748285.1 Pyrinomonadaceae bacterium | reverse complement strand
GAATTACGGAATCACGAGTGATTCCCGGCAGGATCGACGCCCCAAGCGGCGGCGTGATCAGCTTGCCGCCATTTACCAAAAAGATGTTCTCGCCCGAGCCTTCCGAAACATAACCGCGATCGTCGAGAGCGATACCTTCGGAAAAACCGCCAAGTATCGCTTCCATTTTGATAAGCTGCGAATTCATATAATTCGCACCGGCCTTCGCCATCGAAGGCATTGCGTTCGACGTGATCCGCGTCCAGCTTGAAACGCAAACGTCGATGCCGTTTTCGAGAGCCTCGTCGCCGAGATATTTGCCCCATTGCCAAATCGCAATATACGCATCGACAGGGTTGCCGAAAGGATTTACTCCAAAAGCAGGCTTGTCATGATCGAGTCCGCGAATTATCAGCGGTCTGATGTAGCATTCTTCAAGTTCGCTGTCGGCAATTAGATCGACGGCTGCATCGCAAAACGCCTGGCGGTCGAACGCTGCGTCCATTCGATATACCTTTGCCGAATTCATTAACCGCTGCATATGCTCGGTAAGGCGAAAAACGGCGGAACCTTTCGTCGTTTTGTAGCATCTGATGCCTTCGAAAACACTCGAACCATAATTGACGACGTGCGACATTACATGAATCGTCGCATCGTCCCAATTCAAAAATTCGCCATTTTTCCAGACCTTCGTCCCGATCTTCATTGTTGCAACGTCTTTTCCTGCCATTAAATACCTCTGGTGTTTGGGGTTGAATAACTATTGAGATTCAAAAAAGGAAATGCCCGAACCCGCGATCGACGAAACCGATCGGAATAATGTCAGACTGTTCCATTTTTAGATTATATTACAAACATCGGGCAATCTCCAATTTATGCCGCCGCCGGAGACCATCGGGTAGTGGACTCTATGAGCCTTGCTTTGTGATCTTTGTGTTAAAAAGCCATCAAACACAGAGGCCGCCGAGGAAGCATCACAGAGGACACCAGGAACAAGGTTGGCACAAAATTTTAGACTTGCGTCCGACTATCACGATCCCAAAAAAGCGCAAGGCTACAGGATGCTTATTCGCGGAGCCGTATCGTCAAGCCTGGACGAAAACAGTGTGCCGCTGATCAGTGATTGGATGATGATCGGTTGATCGCCGGCATTTCTTAAGGTTGCAGGAAGTGCAAAATCGATTTGCAATATGCCCGGTTCGACCTGAACGGCCCCTGTCAAAATTTGTGCGCCCGAGATTGTGACCGAGCCGATTCGGATCATGATATTCGAAGCCGCAAGATCCAGTATCCCGGTTGCTCGTATTCGCAATCTGGTTGGAATGCGACGACCGCCTCTGATCTGAAGCGTGGTGATCGTAAAAGGTTCGGTCGTTTGAACCGTATTTGTAACATTCTTTATGTCGGCTCGGCCGTTTGGGCCGGGGACAGGCAGCGTCGTAAAAATATCGGGACGTGTAAAGACGATCGTTATTTCGCCCTTGAATTCAATACCGTTATTGTTGATAACGAACGGCAAAACGGTTCCGCTGGCCGAACCGGCAAGACCGCGCGGAACGACAAAAGAGATCTCGCGTCGGTTCACCGATTTCAGACCGCATGCGACTCCGTTGATCGACATCGAAATTCCGCTCAGTTCGATCGGCAGTTGAAAGCTGCGATTTAACGAACCTACTCCGATGCGTGCAACGACCGGCGTCGTCAAGCCGGTCGCGAAATTAATGCTGGCAAGCATTCCCCGTGAAATTCCGGTTACGGTCGGCGGCGTTACAGGTGTCGGCGATGGTGTTGGTGATGGCGTCGGCGTCGGCGAACCGCTGGGCGACGGCGAAGGAGTCGGCGTCGGTGTCGGCGTCGGAGTTGGGGTCGGCGTCGGTGTTGGTGTCGGGCTGCCCGATGGCGTCGGTGTAGGTGAGACAGGATCGGCTATGGGCATGCGGCTTGCACCGGTTGTAAAGCTAAACGAAACAGCGGTTTCCGAGGTTACGGAAGGCGCCAGTAAATAATAGCTTTCCGTTAGCAGGTCTAGGTTGCCTGTCCCGAGCTCGCTCAGGGCGAAATTGAATGCGAGTCGGCGCGATGAGTTGCTGGGCAGTATTTGAGTAAACGGCAGCACGAATGTATTTCCGATAGGAAAACTCGTTAGCCGACTTGCCGTAGCGTTTGCGGCCGGAACGGTCAGTTGATAGGTGTAAAGCTGTACTGGCCTGAAGTCGATCGGGTTCAAACCGTCTTCTTCGTTCGTTGGGATCGTCCCGTCAGGCGCAATGTTCAATCTGGATGTAAATACAAGCGTTGCCGGGTTACCGCTCGCATCATAGTCTGTAAAACCCGGATAGCGCTGGACGTCTCCGCCGTTAGCCTCCGAATCGGCTGAGCTGCGTGCAATTATTCGCCGGAAAGTATTCGCGGTGTAATCGTAGAGATATGTTGCGTAATCCGTCTGATTCGTCCCGCTGTTTTCATTCGCAAGATCGGCGTAAGAGTCAAAGGCGATAAGATTGCCATTGCGGCTCATTCGCTTGCCCAGATCGAGAATGTTTACAAGGTCGCCGGGATTGGTCGGCGTGGTAGTCGTGATCTGGCGACGCGTGCCCGTAGGCGCACCGGTACCATCAAGATCGGTAATGAATATTTCTTCGTTACGGCTGGCAAGCGGATTATTTCCGCCGGTCATACCTATGATCGGATTATCGCCGGTGCTTGCAAAAACGACGCGGCCGCCGTTTCCGGAGATCGTCGGATTCTTACTGAAGATCGGATTTGAGATCACCCCGCGCGGCGTTTGCGTAACCTGGCTGATAACGCCGCCTCCGGCCCGTTTATAAGTAAATATTTCGTCATTGTCATTATCTGGGAAAGTATTGCCGCCGGTTACAAGATCGCGTGTCGAACCAAACGCCAGCGTCTGGGCGTCGTCGTCAATGCTGGCGTCGTGATTGTCATCCGCGATTGACGCCGCTGAGAATATCGTTCCGCCCTGCGGCACCCTGCTTGGCAGCGTGTTTGTTACGCGAATAAAAGTGCCGCCGCTCAAATTCGTGATCGGCAATTCGTCGCCCGAGCTAAGGTTTGCCGGTGCATATGTCGGAATTTCGTAAAGCCAAATCTCGGTATTTCCATCAGCGGCGAGCGGATTCGGCGGCGGCGTCGGTGTCGGCGTCGGCGTTCCAAAGGGCGTAGGAGTCGGCGTGGCTGTTGGCGATGGAGTCGGTGTCGGGGACGCAGGTGGCGTCGGCGACGGTGTCGGCGTCGGTGTCGGCGACGTGAATGCGTTGCCATCGAAACTGCCGGGATTTGTAGCATCCGGCAATAACGGCGTCGATGTGGTCGCATTCGAACTAAACACTATCCAACGTCCGTCCGAACTGATCTGCGGTCGAGTGTTGGTTATCAAAACGCGGACATTTGCCAGTAAATTCCCGAGCGTCGAATTAAATAAAACGCTTTTGGTATCCGTCAGTTGAAAGATTCTTCGTTGAGCATAATCGAATAGGAATATCTCGACGTTTCCGTC
>JBOGOW010000442.1:0-3517 GCA_050748285.1 Pyrinomonadaceae bacterium | reverse complement strand
CCATTACTACGTGATGGCTTTTGCATTGGCGGTCGCTCGTCCGCTGCAAAAACCCAGAACCGCGAATTACACGCGCATAACACAAAAAAATCCACTAACTTAAGTTACAAAGCACTAGTGAAAATATCTTACACCAAAACGACTTTTGGTTTGACGCTTGATACAGATTTGTCATAGTAGCCGATCGCGATCAACTCGCCGTTTTCGGCGGTCATTCGAAGCGTTTCACCGTCGATAAATTCGTCTGATTCGGTTCCGGTTGACATTCCGTTTCTAGTTTTTTCGACACGTTCTTTGGGAAGAGAAAATTTGCGAAGGTGTGTGACCGCTTCATTCATTTGCAGTATAAATGACCTCGGATCAGCAGCGATTTCGAGGGTTTCGCTCTTGACTGCTTGAGAAATATCGAATCGCCCGGCGCGCGTTCGCCGCAATTCGGCGAGATGAGCGCCGAAGCCAACCGCACGACCGATGACTTCGGCAAGGGTGCGAATGTATGTGCCGGCGGAACAGGCTACGCGAATGCGGATTGCGGATCGCGGATCGCGGATTTCATCTGCACTAATAATCTCTAATTTGTTGATGGTTACATTGATCGGTTTTCGTTCGATCTCGACGCCTTTTCGGGCGTGCTCGTATAGTTTTTTCCCGTCGATCTTTTTTGCCGAATACATCGGCGGCGTCTGTGCGATCCCGCCGCGAAATTTCGCAAGGAGGTTTTCCCAATCGGTCCGCGCAAGAACATCCAAAAGCTCTTCATTCCGCACTCCGCACTCCGCACTCCGCATTCCCGTCCGGTCTCCCGTATCGGTCTCGAAACCAAACCGGACGACCGCTTCGTATTCTTTTTCGTCTTTATCGAGAAACTGTGCAAGGCGTGTAGCTTTGCCGACAAGCATCACCAAAACGCCGGTGGCGAACGGATCGAGCGTCCCCGTGTGCCCGATCTTTTTCGTTTTCAGAATTCGGCGCAGCCGCGCTACCACGTCGTGCGATGTAAAACCTTCGGGTTTGTCGATGATCAAAATTCCGTCCATCTTTGCACTAGCCCGCGCGTTAGCAAGGGCGAAATCGGTAAGATGAGCATATCGCCCTTGCTAACGCGCGGGCATCTGCATCCGATCCTTGGATTATACATTGCAGGATAGTATTTTTATCTCAGTACGAAATGTGGCGGAAGCGAATAAGAAAGATCGACGAGAGCGAACGCGTCGTAAAAGACCCTGAGAGGTCGCGCGAACGGACGATGAACCGCGCGGTAAAACTGCTGGCGGCAAAACCGCGTTCGGTTCGTGAATTGCGCGAGCGGCTTTTGGAAAAACTTTGGACAAACGGAGAGATTGTTGACGCGGTTATCGAAAAATTAGAAGAGTATAAATATCTAGACGACGAGCAGTTTGCACGCGATGTCGCTATCTCAAAACTGCGCCAAAAACCTCAAGGAAAACGGCGCCTTCAGCAAGCGATGGCGCGGAAAAAGCTCGATAAAGAATCGGTAGAATCTGCGATCCGCGATGCGTTTGAAAAGATCCCTGAAAGTGAACTCATCGACCTGGCAATCGAAAAAAAGTTTCGTTTAAAAGGAAAACCGGAAACACGCGAGGACACGAAAAAGTTCTACGATCATCTTCTTCGTCTCGGTTTTGGTTTCGAACTTATTCGCGTAAAGCTGGCCGACATTAATAAGATCACTGATCAAAAGCTGCCTTAAGCTTATCGGAAAGCTCGTTCATCGCCGCCGCTGTATCTCTGTATTCAATAGTCGCCGGCGCGATCGTTTTCTTTCCCTCGATCACGCGTATTGCTTTGCCGCCCGAAAAATACGTTCTTGTTTCGATGATCTTCACCACCTTCGGCGGCGGCGTTACCGCTATTTGCGTGTCATATCGCTCGATACGCTGATAGGCAAATATCATCTCTTCGCCGGAATAGTATAGTTCAACGGTCGAGCGAAATGTCTCGCCGTAGATTTTCGCTGCGATCTTTTTCAAACCTTTGCCGGATAGATAATAAGTTGCTTCGGCGCCTTCGAGCGAGATTCCCTCAACATTGCGCGTCTTATTATCATTTTTCGGCGCGTTCTTGTTTATCAGATTTACCTCGGCACGAATGCTGGAGATCTGCTTTGCGATCTGAGCATTTGCGGTAAATGCCCCGACCAAACCAAAAAATATAACGATGCCGATGGTGATCACGCGAGATCTGATGTTAAGATTCATAGACTTTCCTCTCTAAATGCCGCCGTATTTCACATTATAGCAGTGCGTCAGGCCTTGGGAATAATTTACCAAAAAATTTATTCATTGAATCTGTTTTTGGACCGAAAACGAAATCATAATCAAAGGGAACAAGCCTTCTAAGTACAGAAAACAAATTAAATCAGGGAGAATATTATGAAATTAGTTATATCAGGACTTTTTGCGATCGCGTTGGTCATCGGATTCGCCTCGGTCGGAGTTTCGGCTCAGGACAAGATGAAAGACGACAAAATGATGAAGGACGACAAGATGAGCAAGGACGGCAACCCGATGGTGGGCGGCGCGGCCATGTTCAAAACAAAGAACATCGTTGAAAACGCAGTAAATTCAGCGGATCACACGACTTTGGTCGCAGCGGTCAAAGCCGCAGATTTGGTCGATACACTCGCAAGCGCGGGCCCATTCACGGTTTTTGCACCGGTAAACAGTGCATTCGAAAAGCTGCCGGCCGGAACAGTTGAAACACTTTTGAAGCCGGAAAACAAAGCCGCGCTTCAAGGCGTTTTGACATATCACGTTGTTGCGGGGAATTTTGATTCCATAGAAATCGCCAAAGCGATCAAGAAAGGCAAAGGCAAAGCGGTTTTCACAACCGTTGCGGGCGGCAAGCTTTGGGCTTCGATGGAGGGCAGCAATCTCGTTTTGACCGATGAAAAAGGCGGCAAATCGACTGTAACTATAGCCGATGTTCGCCAGTCGAACGGCGTGATTCACGTTGTAGATACCGTTCTGCTTCCAAAGTAAATCGATAGAATTCAATCAAAAGGCCTGCGGCAATTGACGACAAGCGCGGGCCTTTTGTATGGCAAACACGTAATTTTGAGGTGTCATTATGAAATTCACAAACATTGCAATTATTTCGATAGTTATTTTCGCAGCCGCCTGCACGGCATCGATGATCACGGCAAAAAATGAAAATACTAATCGGACGCTCGTGGAAACATCTGTAACTCCGGTGAAGGTCGGGATGTCATCAGCAGATGAGAAGTTCGACGGAGCGAAGATCGTCCGCGACGACGCGGAATGGCGCAAGATATTAACGCCCGAGCAGTTTTATATTCTTCGCGAAGACGGGACTGAGCGGCCATATACGGGCAAGTATCACAAGAGCAAAATCGCTGGAACATATTATTGCGCCGCATGCGGTCTTGCGTTATTCAAGACGAAAGCGATGTTCGATTCCGGCACAGGCTGGCCGAGTTTTTACGCGCCAATTTACAAAGAAAATGTAACCGAGATTGAAGACAAGAGCCTGGGCG
>JBOGOW010000441.1:0-3534 GCA_050748285.1 Pyrinomonadaceae bacterium | reverse complement strand
GCTTGGTGACGATGCAAAGATCAGCGTCAATGACTTTATCGTGAAGGCTGCGGCAATGTCGCTGTTAAAGCATCCATGGGTGAATGCTTCATACCAAGACAAGTCCGTCCGGTTTTATGAGCAGGCGGATATCGGCGTCGCGGTTGCAATCGACGAAGGGTTGATTACGCCCGTCGTGCGCGGCGCCAACCTAAAAGGGCTTGCCGAAATTTCCGCCGAGATCAAAGACCTTGCCGGAAAAGCAAAAGCAAGAAAGCTCCAGCCCGAAGAATACACCGGTGCTACTTTCTCTATCAGCAATCTTGGAATGATGGGAATCAAGGAATTCACCGCGATCATAAATCCGCCCGAAGCGGCAATAATTGCAGTCGGCAGCTCGAATCCAACGCCCGTCGTCCGCGATGGCGAGATCTTGATCCGGTCAATTATGAACGTAACAATGTCCTGCGATCACCGAGCCATCGACGGCGCAACCGGCGCCCGATTCCTGCAAACCTTCAAACAAATGCTCGAACAACCAGCGCTGATGCTGCTCTAAGATTTTAATTCTCGACAAAAAAAATCCGTATATTTGGAGCCATGCCGCACAACGTGACCAGAAATCCAAATGTAAGTTTTCCCCAAAATCATCAGCATAAGTCTCTTTCGTCCTATTCTGCGTTGTTAGCGGTTCAGTTGATGTTCGGCTCGCTGCCGGTGATTGCTAAAGTCGTGTTGCCGGTGATTCCGGCGGTTTCGCTTGTGGGGTCTAGGGTCAGCATTGCTGCGTCGGTGCTTTTTGCAATTCAGTTTTTTCGTAGTCGAATCTGGCTTCAGGAGCGGGGAGATTATCTAAAGTTTGCCGTTCTCAGTCTGTTTGGCGTTACGCTGAATCAGATGCTTTTTATCGGTGGATTGTCGCTGACAAAGGCTTCGAACACATCGCTTTTGGCGGTTACGATACCGATTTTTACGTTGATCGCAAGCGTGATTATCGGGAATGAGAAGCTAAGGGCGATCAAGGTTGTCGGCATTCTGCTTGCGGCCATTGGTGTTTTGATATTGATCGATCCGCGCAATGCTTCATTCTCAGCGAGCACGACGCGAGGCGATCTGATGATCGTTGGCAATTCGCTTTGCTTTGGCATTTACGTGGCGACAGCAAAGGCGACGATCACGCGCAACGGTGCATTTCGGTCGATGATGTGGGTGTTTATTTTCGCGAGCATCATTTGCGTTCCGGTCGGGGCATATTATCTTTCAGGCATCGAGATCGCGTCGGTCCCGACGAGCGTCTGGCTTCTTGTCGGATACATCGCTATCGGTGCGACCGCAGTTCCCTATCTGCTCAACGCATTCGCTCAATCGCGGGTCAGCCCAACGGTCGTTGCCGTTTTTATCTATCTGCAGCCGCTGATCGGCTTTACATTGGCCGCGTTGTTCCTCGGAGAAAAGTTAGATGTTAAATTTGCGATTGCGGCGATTTTGGTATTCGCCGGGCTTTATTTTACTACGCGAAAGCAATATGATGTTGCGACACTGGAACGGTCCGGAATAACGAATAGTGAATAGCGAAAAACGAATAATTTAACTCGTTATCAACAATTCGCTATTCACTTTTCGTTATTCACTATTCACTATTCCTGGTCCGTTTTGAAACTATCGATAACCAAAAGCGTATTCTTGACGTCTAAATAGATTAATGGCAACCGAGATCACACAACTTGAGATCGATGGGCGCATTCGGCTTCGCGTCGAAGGCGAGATGCTGTTGGCAGATGCTGAACTGATCGAGAAATTGGTCGATTCGATAAGCAACGAGGGCGAAAAACCGATCATCGTTGACCTCGCCGATCTCGATTTTCTAGACAGCGAATCCGCACAGATCCTTCGCAAGCTTGAAACGGAAGAACGCATCGAGATCGTCGGGATCGAGATCTTTTTGCAAACCGTTGTAAATTCCGTGGAACGCATTTCTTGAGAAACAACAACCCTTTCTTATCAACTTCCCCGATTACACTCAAACAAGCCTTTGAAAATTCGATAAAAGCTGTTTAAATTGAAGCCAATGAAAGCAAGCGAAATTGCAAAATTGGTCGGCGGCAAACTGCGCGGGTCGGCTGATCCGGAGATCGATTCGATAGCTGATTTCGATGTGGGAACCGAAGGCAGTATCGTTTTCGCAGATCGACCTCGATCGGAACGAACGAATGCATCATGCGTGATAACGTCGCCTGAGATCGATAATCTTCAATTCCCTACTTGCATCATAGTCGCCAAACCAAAACTCGCCTTCGCCAAGGCGGCAGCGATTCTCCATCCTGTTCAACCGTTTGAACCATCGATCTCGAACCTGGCTTTTGTGGCGATGAGTGCTAATGTAGATGATGCCGCGTCGATTGCCCCGTTTGTCTCAATCAGCGAACGCTCCTCGATTGGACGCGGTTCGGTTATAAAATCAGGCGCGCGGATCGGCCATGATGTAACAATCGGAACGAATTGCGTTATTCATTCGAACGCTGTAATTCAGGATCGCTGTACGCTCGGAAATAATGTGATCGTGCATGCCGGTGCGGTGATCGGTTCGGACGGATTCGGCTATGTTTCGGATGAAGACGGGTCGCATTTGAAATTTCCTCAAATCGGTACGGTTGTCGTTGAAGATGACGTCGAGATCGGTGCAAATTCCTGCATCGATCGCGGAGCTCTCGGTGAAACGCGTATCGGCGAAGGCACAAAGATCGACAACTTAGTACAGATCGCACACAATGTTCAAATCGGCAAGCGTTGCCTGATCGTTTCCTTATCCGGTATTTCCGGCAGCTCGATCCTGGAGGACGATGTCGTGCTCGCCGGCCAGGTCGGTATCGCCGATCACGTTACGCTGAAAAAGGGCGTGATAATCGGTGCAAAGTCGGCAGTTTTCCCAAATAAAATAATTCCGAAAGGTTTCTGGTGCGGCATTCCCGTCCAGCCGATCAAAGATTACAAACGCCGGCACGCTATCCTTAAAAGCGTCGAACGTCTTCGAAAAGAAGTGCGCGAAATTGCAAAGTCAGTTAATGACGGGCGATAGTTAGTTTTTCGATTATCGATTCCGCCGCGTTTTTCGAGGCTCCGGTTTTTAGTTTTTCAGTTGCCAGCCGAAGCTCATTTCGCGCTTTTTTATTCGTATCCGAATCGATAAGGCGAAACAATTCTGCCGTCAATGTTTCGGCGGTAAAATCATTCTGAACAAACTCATTCATAATTCGTTTGCCCGCGACGAGATTGATCAATCCGATATGATCGACCTTTATCATCGGCCGTAGAAGCATCGCATCAAGTTTTGACATTTTATAGACGATCGCCATCGGCGTGCCGATTATGCCGGCCTCAAGCGTTGCTGTTCCGCTTGAGATTGCCGCCGCGTCGGCAGCGTTTAAAGCGTCGAAAGTTTCGCTTCGCACTACTCGCAGAGTCAAAGATTCCGGCAGCCGCGATGACTTGATAATACTTTCGACCAGTCCGTGATCATTTTGCGCCGCAGCCAATACAAATTGAATCGACACATCC
>JBOGOW010000440.1:0-3548 GCA_050748285.1 Pyrinomonadaceae bacterium | reverse complement strand
GTTCCGGAGATCGTCGAAAAACATCTTGAAAAAGGCGAGGTTGTTGAGAGACTGGCGTTGATGGAGCTTAACAAAAAGCGTGATATAATATGAATCAATGAGTTCCGAAATTCTTAATCGAATAACATCAAATCCGCGACAGGCCGGCGGGCGTCCTTGTATTCGCGGAATGCGTATTCGCGTCAAAGACGTGCTTGACATGCTTGCAGGTGGCGCAACTGAGAGAGAAATTCTAGCCGATTATCCCTACCTTGCCCCTGATGATATCAAAGCCTGCCTCGAATATGCCTCGGCTCAGGTAGATCATGCCGTGGTGATGGTGTCTTGATGAAGTTTCTAGTTGATGCCCAACTGCCGCCTGGATTGGCCGGGTGGCTTAACGAAAAGGGCCACGCCGCAACTCATGTCAACGAGATCTTTCTTACGGCGGCCGAAGATTCTGAGATCTGGGATCATGCTCTAAAGAGCGGCTCGATCATAATTACCAAGGATGAGGATTTTTCAGAGCGGCTATCGCGAACGACTGATGGTCCCGTTGTCGTATGGCTTCGAATAGGAAACGCCACTAATCGCAATCTTTTTCAGTGGCTTGATCCGCGATGGGAATCGGTCATGCAGCTATTGGAAGCAGGAAATCGGTTAATCGAGGTTCGATAATACCAAACTTGTCTTAAGATCGGCTTTTGCTCCGTCGGCACCGCGGTGATGGTGCATCCCGACGGCGTACTTTACGGCCTTCTGCATTTTACTTCTTTGTCGCGATCACTTCCAGATACTCGCTCTTTGTATGCGTCGTGCCGTTCGTGGCAGTGTTATGCTCTGTCCACACGGCTTCCAGATCGCTTCGAAATGCCTCGTGATTTTCCGGCGCGATCAGCTTAAACGCCATGATCGTCGGGCCGAAATACGTTCTGAAATGCTCGACGACATCGGCCGGCGGATACTCAAAAACCATATCGGCGAGCCTAGGCGTCATCGTCAGATTCTCAACGCGATCGCCAAAACGCTCTACGACATTTTCGGGAACGCCCCAAAGAACCGGGGCGGGCATATTCGGCGGCGGAACGTATTTTCCCGATACCTTGAACATCTGTCCCGTGAAACCGGTGGGCGTCCAATTAGCCATAGCGATCATGCCGCCGGGCTTGCATACTCGAACCAATTCGCTCGCCATTACGTCAGGCCGCGGCGTGAACATCGCACCGAACATCGACATAACGATATCGAATGAATTGTCGTCGTAAGACATCACTTCGGCATCGCCCTGCTCAAAGTTGATAGTTACGCCTTCCGCGTCGGCTCGATGCTTCGCGGCCTCGATAAGGTTGTCGGCGATGTCGATCCCCGAAACGTCGGCGCCGCGTTTCGCCGCCGGCACCGCAAGATTACCGCTGCCGCACGCCACATCGAGTACTTTCATTCCCGGTTGAATGTTCAAACGCTCGACAAACTCCTCAGCCGTTTTTCCAATGTGTTTTGCGATCTCCGCAAAATCACCCGCCGACCACGTTGTTTTAAGTTTCGATTTCAATGTCTCCATTTCAGGAGAAACTGCGCTGCTCATAAGAATGCCTCCTAATGTTTCATCACGATAAAATGGAAATATATCATTAAACAGGAAGAAAAATCATTCGCGTTTATTCGCGTGATTCGCGGGCAAAAATTATACTCGCATCGCCGTCAGTATCTCGTCCACGACCTTCTTCGCATCGCCGAAGAGCATCAAGGTGTTTTCTTTGTAGAACAGCGGGTTATCGACGCCGGCGTAGCCCGATGCCATTGAGCGTTTCATTACAATCACGTCGCGGGCGTTCCAGACGTGGAGGACGGGCATTCCGGCGATGGGTGACGCGGGGTCGTCCATTGCTGACGGATTCACGATGTCGTTCGCGCCTATGACCCAGGCGACATCGGTGCCGTTGAATTCGTCGTTGATCTCTTCCATTTCGAAGACGATGTCGTAGGGAATATTCGCTTCTGCCAGAAGCACATTCATATGGCCGGGCAGGCGGCCGGCGACGGGATGGATGGCGAATTTTATCCCGACGCCTTTTTCTTTAAGTATCTTGCAGACTTCGGCGAGCGAATGCTGTGCCTGCGCGACGGCTAGACCGTAACCGGGAATGATGATGATCTTGCGTGCGTTTGTGAGCAGATCGGCGGCGGCAGTGGAATCGATGGAATGCACTTCGCCCGCCGGATCGCCGCTTGCGGTCGAAACGGTTCCGCTTTCAGTACCAAAACCGCCGAGCATCACGTTAAAGAACGAACGATTCATACCGCGGCACATAATGTAACTGAGGATCGCGCCGCTTGAGCCGACCAAAGCACCTGTGATGATAAGCAGATCGTTCGAGAGCATAAAGCCCGCCGACGCCGCCGCCCAGCCCGAATAGCTGTTGAGCATCGAAACGACCACCGGCATATCCGCACCGCCGATCGCCATTACGAAATGCATGCCCAAAACGAACGTAATGATCGTCGCCGCAAGCAGATACGTCTGACCGGACGTGCCGGGAGCCATTACGAAAAGTACGCCGAGGGCGACCGTCGCGGCAAGCATCAGAAGATTTATGATGTGCCTACCGGGAAGCAGCAGAGGTTTGCCGGAGATCGTGCCTTGCAATTTTGCAAATGCGATCACCGAACCGGTAAAAGTAACCGCTCCGATGCAGACGCCTATGAAGATCTCGACCAGATGCACCGTCGCCTCGGCGGCTGGAACATGCGTATCGCCCAAATAAGTACCAAACCCGACCAGCACCGCCGCCAAACCGACAAAGCTGTGCAATATCGCCACAAGCTGCGGCATCGACGTCATCTGCACCCGTGCAGCCAGCACAGAGCCGATCAACGCTCCGGGAATCAGCACCGCCGCCAGCGTAATATATCCGCTTGGCGGTATCGCCGCGACCGTCGCGCCCAATGCGATCAGCATCCCGACGATGCCGTACCAATTCCCCCGCCGCGCCGTCTCCTGCTTAGACAGTCCGCCAAGGCTCAAAATAAACAACGCACTCGCGGCGATGTATGCAATTGTAATTAGGCTTTGTTGCATTTAGATTGTCGCTATGTTCATTCCTAACTTTCCTTTGTAAGCGATAATTGCCAACCGTTATCGGCGAAGAACTGAAAGAGGTTCATGTGCCGCACATCGAAATGCTTGCAAACGGCGGGAATCTTTTGCGAACTTCGCTCGCTTTCTGCACTCACAACAACATAGTCAGATTTAGCTCCGAATAAGCCTTCAGATTCCATTCTTTCCAGCACAAGAGCGATAACCCACGGGTCAGCTTGATTCTTCTTCGCGAGCGGATCAATTAACCTTGGAAACTGCTGAAGAATCTGAGGTACAAAATGAGACCCTGGCGATTTGATATCGGAATGAATGAGGCTTTGTGCTTAGATACAAGCGTTGCAATAGCGTCTTTCGAACCTGAGGTCGGAACGATCTCGTCATAAACTATGCTGTGCGAAATAATGCGGCCATCCTTGAATAATTGTTCGGTCTCCGCCCACAACTCAGGAATCACTGCGCGGGGATAGTA
>JBOGOW010000439.1:0-3551 GCA_050748285.1 Pyrinomonadaceae bacterium | reverse complement strand
GAATATATTTGGGTCAATAGGCGACTCGGCCCCGGATCGGTGGGGCCGAGTTTTAATGCGCCGCGCAGAATCTCAGCGCGCCCGCGCTGCGAGTGAAACACCAAGAACCTTAGGCGAGGTTGATTTTTTATTAGGCGTCAGTGATGAAGCACGACAAGGAGCGTTGCGCTTTTCTGAAGATCCCGATGGTCCGTTTCTAGCTTCAGATGGGCATCGGCCGATTCCCCCGCTTGTTGATTTGCCGCGGCTTCTTTCGGCGACTGAGCGGTACCTAGATGAGGAAGAAAATGCAGATGATCTTCGCCTGCTGCTAGTCCCAGGCTCCTCATTGGGCGGTGCCCGGCCGAAGGCTTCCGTTCGCGATAATGATGGCCAACTAGCAGTTGCCAAATTCCCTTATAAGAATGACGAAAACAATGTCGTCGTCTGGGAGGCAGTCGCTTTTGCTCTGGCGGAAAGAGCAGGCCTGTCGGTGCCTTCATGGAGGTTGCTGGATATATCCGGTTCCCGTGTCCTGCTAACGCGACGTTTCGACCGTATTCTGAAAACGCGGATACCCTTTCTTTCTGCGATGAGCATGCTTCAGGCGAGGGATAACGATCCTCGCAGCTATCTGGAGATCGCTGATGCGCTGCGTCGATACGGGGCGGAACCAACGGTCGATCTTTCCCAGTTATGGCGCAGAATAGTTTTCAGCATTCTTATTTCCAATACCGACGATCACCTGCGTAACCACGGATTCATATATGAGCGGCAAAAAGGTTGGCGCTTATCTCCTGCTTATGACCTGAGTCCCACTCCCATCGAAATAAAGCCTCGGATTCTGACAACCACCATTGATCTTGACAATGGAACGGCCTCTCTTGATCTGGCTTTGTCCGTACGTCAGGATTTCAGATTGTCCTTGGAAGATGGTAAGGCAATTATTAAGGAGGTAGGCTTGGCTGTGTCTCGATGGCGAGATGTCGCTCAACTTCACGTATTAAGTGAACGCGAGATCGATCGCATGGCTTCCGCTTTTGAACATGCCGATACCGATTTCGCCTCGAATCTTTAGCGTCTTATCCTCCGCTTGATTCTAGGCAGACCACGATAACATCGTTACGGATTCTCCACATATAAGGCTTCGATGTGGAGGTTTTGTAACCCATGACCAAACGCCCAAAAATCCTAGAATATCCTGGGTTCCGATCTTTAATGCCACGAACCAGAATAAAGTCCCTCTCCGTAAAATGTAGTGTATAAAGCTTGAATCCAAGGACCTTTAGGAACTTCAGACAGATCCCTGGGTGTATGAATCAGGTGAGTTGGGCCGTCTGCAGATCGATGGTCCTTTGATTCCTCGATCCACGATACTCGCCTGCCCCGGAATTCAAGTTGTTAAAAATATTGGTCATAAATCCAGTGTTCTGTTCGCAGATTTAGCCTTGCTCAACTTTTGATACCGCATATAATCTAAGGGAACGGGAGAGTTTATAAACGGATGCGTGTTTCCGGAACCAAGCACAGCGGAGAGATTACAAACATTCAGCAAGTAGCCGGATTTCATATAACGGAAATCCTCTATCCTGCTAACTTTTCCATCTCCAAACACTTGCATCAATTTCTGCCATCACTTCAGTTTAGACCGCAGAACCTAAGCGCGCAATGCTTAACAAAACGCCACTAATGGAGTAAGATGCTAAGGAAAACCACTTTTTCTCGCAACTAAACTAATGGATCAGGCGCGGATAAATAATCAAAAGTTTTGGAACATCGGCTTGATCCTCGTCTGCTGGACGCTGTATGGGCTGTTTTTTGCCAGTCAGAGCTATGTCAGGCAAGCCTATTTCGGACGCAATCCCGACTGGCAGAATGCATTGGCCGTTTGGCTAACGTGCGGCTACTCGTGGGCGATCCTCACGCCGCCGATTCTGTTCGTAGCGCGGCGTTTTCCGTTCAATCGATGCGATTGGGTCCGGGCGCTTGCGATCCAAATTCCTTCATCAGTATTTTTCTCAGTCGTAGCTCTCGCGATATTCGTCGGCGTTCGAATGCTGTTCGGGGAGAATTATTCTTTCGGTAGGTTTCGAAATCTCGTCATCGACGACATCCACTCAGGCGTGCTTGTTTATTTTGGCATCCTCGGCGTAAATTCTGCGATAGCTTATTTTTGCGGTCCCTCTCGGCCTGCGAGCGAAGAACACCGCGCGGCTCTGAATGGATCGGCCGTTCCCAGGAAAGGCGAGATGTTAGAGGAACCGCCGGCCATTCGTAAAACGCCTAATACACAAGAAACCACGCCGCAACCTGGTTTTACGGAGCGGTTTACGGTGAAGGAAAACGGCCGGATCGTGCTGATCAGTGTGAGAGACATCGACCGCATAACTTCGGATGGCAACTACGTCAAACTTTACACGAACGGCAAATGGCACCTCTTGCGCAAAACGATGAAGGCAATGGAGCAAAAGCTCGACCCAAGTGTATTTTTACGCGTTCGCCGCTCCGCTATCGTTCGCATTGAACAAATCAAAGAGCTACACCCACTCTTCAACGGCGAGTTTGAGATCGTGTTGAAAAATGGCACTAAAATTTCCTCAAGCCGCCGTTACAGAAAAAATCTGGACGCGCTGCTGAAATGACTGACGCACAAGCGTCCTGTTTGCGTCCTTAGATTTTGCCACGATATTTTTCTCGCACCGCGCCGCTTTTCACTAAAACCATACCGCAAATCACAAATATATTGTATCCAAATTCAGGTATGTAATAAATTCGTTATCGTAAACGGTATAAGCCCATGAGATGGAATTTATTTAAGCCTATGGGATGGAATTTATTGTCGATCTTCGTCATGATCGCACTTTCGCTTTCCGGCGTTTGTGCGCAAAGTGTTACACCGAACGATCTTACTCTTGAAAAAGGAGTCGTGCCGCACTCCGGGATCGACGAGATCTATCGACGATTCAGTAATGCCTATCGAAAACTCAATCCGGAAGCGGTAACGAATCTTTATTCTGACGACGCGTTTTATCTTTCGCCGGGAGGCGAGATCCAACGCGGACGCGACAAGATCCGCTCGAATTTTGACCGCTTCTTTCGCTCGGTCAGGGAAAGCGGTGGAAGTCTTTCTATCTCATTTCGGATTTTGGATCGTCGCATTTCGGGCGATCTGGCTTACGATGTTGGGAGCTATACGCTCACCCAAAAGCGTCCGAGCGGTGAAGATGGAAGGAGCAGCGGGAAATTCATCGTTGTTGCCAGGCGATCGAAAAACGGCGAATGGCAATTTCATGTTGACAGCTACAGCGATTTGCCGAAACCACAAAATAGTTCTTCAATAAATGCTTCGGAACTGGAAATGCTGATCCGGGGCTCGCGGGCAGCGGCTTTGTGCGGCGATCACGCCGCCGCCGCTTTGCGACCTAGTGTACTGTTTCCGTTAGACCTTTACAGTGGTTTACTTTTTTCAATATTTCTTCGGCCTTCTTGGTCCATTTGAAAGGCTTTGGATTTTGATTATTGAGTCGAATAAATTCTTTTATTGCGTCAATGAGTTCGGTCACGCTCTTGAA
>JBOGOW010000438.1:0-3558 GCA_050748285.1 Pyrinomonadaceae bacterium | reverse complement strand
GTTGTCCACATCCGTCGCCGAGGTCACGAGGCCGGTGTGGAAATCGTATTCGGCGGTCGAAGTCCTTGCAATGGCCGTCCCATACGCCGCCACCGTCTGCGTCGGGTAAAGCCCATAAACCGCCCCGCTCGGCCCGACAATATCACCGTAAACGATCTGCGTCTGAACACCCTTCGCATCCGTCGTCTCCGTCACGTTGCCATAAGTGTCGTACTCGGCGAGAGTCGAGATCGAGTTGCCGGAGTTCAGCCGAAAGCCGTTCGAATCCGGCGACGCAAGCACTCCCTTCGTCGAATCCCAAACCCGCGTCTCAATTAGATTCGCTGTCGTAATAACATCGAAATAATTAAATTCCTGATAAGAAACCAGAGTGCCGCTCGCGTTCTTGATCGTAGTTGATTTGATTGCCGAACGAACATTGGGCGCGGTTGTGTTCCAGTAAGAGGCAGGGTTGTTTGTTACCAAGATCGAAGCATTTTCGGTTTGATTATAATATGTGTTTTCTGTAATCCTGGTCGGTGCTAATCCCGAAGGAATTCCGGTAACAAGCGGTGGCCCTGTCTGGGCATGTGGAATTGATGAATAAGGAACCCAATCATATTCAGATACTTTGATTACATTCCCATTCTTATCGTAATCGAAATCCTTGATCGCAGTCATTGTCGGGTTTCCAGCCGAATCCGGAATCGTCATAAATTCAGTTTTGACATAAGTATTAAGCCGTCTCATCGAACCGCATCCATATGTCGGACATCCTCCAACTTGATTGTTTTTCCATATCCGTTCGACAATCATGCCATTAGAATTAGTTTCTTTGTAAACCCTGCCGCTAAGATCATTGTCTGTAGCAGTACTGTAAAACTTCTGAGTTGTGGTTCCGCCATCGGGCCCGACCACCGTGGTTGTTCCGCTTTGACTGATCGAATATTGCCATGTTTCCGTGGTCTGTTGGGGCGAACTGTCATAGACACTATCGTACTTGAGTCGCTTTTCCTTGACTTTACCAAGCAGCACAATTAGATCGTCTGTGTCAAAAGCAATTAGCGGGGCATAATCATATTCGGTCTCCGCACCTGAAGGTAAAGTGATGCTGACAAGGTCGCCCCACCCAGGCGATGAATTTGGGCTTTGAACACTACCGTTCCACGCTACTTGTCCCTCATGGCCATTGTAGTTGAAAACAAATTTTTGACCGCCCAGTTCCGGTGGCAATTCTATCTCATCAACGACCTTTGGTTGAGATGTCAGAACTTGACTGGAATAACAGCAGCGGCCAATGCCATCATTTGCGGTTGATGTTGTATATTTTTTAATAACGGTGATGTATTTCCAACGAACGATCCATTCGATCGGTTGACCATCAACACCCGATTTGATGATACGATCCTCGGTTTGTGATATTGTCTTCTTAGCAATATAGCGGCCGAACTGGTCGACATAGGCCGGAGCGATTGTGGAGTCTGGCAGAGTTACTCCACCTTTAGTAATATAGTTGCCGTTCCTATCATAAACTCGTTGAGGAACCAGATTACCCTGTCCATCTATCTCACCTTTGGTAACTTTGCTTCCGTCGGCCATAAAAAGCGTCCATGTATTGGGATTCCTGACATTTTGACCATTCGGAATCTCAAGCCGCATGAACGTCCCGTCGGTACTGTAATAGGTCATCTTTGGATTTGGGTCTTGGGATGTAACGACGTATACTGAGCAGGAAATTCCATTTGGACAACTAGCATTATTATTTTGGCATGTGTGGGTCAGATTTCGTATCGTGCCACCTGTGTTAACATTAAAATATCCATCACCTGCATATAGTAGGTTTCCATTAGAGTCATAAATTGAGTCTGAGTATCCTTTGGGTCGGAATTCGTGTTGACTTCCATCAGGAAAGTACATGATCAGTTTCCAAAGATACACAGAATTATGATTTAGTATGAATCCACAGTGATCATAATTTGCTTGAATAGGCTGGTCAAGACCATCGTTTCGACTGATAACCCTTAAATCGTAACCACCGTCATATTTCCATCCGCCTTCGTAGTCGGCTCTCAAGAATTGTTGCGGAGAATTATTTCCGCTAACATCGAGCGTCGTCTGAACATGTGTTTCGTATAGTTTGCTGTTGTACTTCAACGAAAATCCCATGTTTGCCGACCCTCGGCCTCGAACTGAGCCGAAATCAAAATTGAACATCAGATTGCCATTGGTCAGATTAATATCCTCAATATCGGAAATAGAGAAAGGAATGCCGGTCTGATAATTTTGCTGAGAATGCTTGTCCTGCGCGGGTGTGGACAAATTGCCCAACAAAAAAGAAATCATCAGTATAAAACTTGCTGACAATAATATCTGGGTCATTTTGCAACATTTGTCCGTGGTTTTTGAGTTCTGCATATCGTTTTCTCTCTTAATGTTCAATGTCGTAAGTTTTAAAAATCCAAAAATCGTTTCTTCATCCTCCTACCGCCGGTAGAACGAAGGGACTGGAATATCTCCTGATAATCCCCATTGGACGGTTCTGGTTGAGAGGTCGGCACTGTTGCGGATGAACCAGTGGCCGGCGTCCGTCTGGCCGGGGGAGTTGGTTGGGCGCCAGACGGCGATGTCGGTGATCGAATCTCCGTCGTAGTCGTTTTGGACGGGGATGTCGCCGGCGAGTCCCCAGGTGACGGGCGATGCGAATGACGAGGTCGAGCTGTTCAGGATGTGCCATTTGGCGTAGGGCGTTGCCGATTCGAACACGGCGTAATCGCTGCGGCCGTCGCCGTCGTAATCGGAGCCGACCGGCACGGCGGAGCCGAGTGTGAGCGCGTTTGACGGATCGAAGGCGATGGTGTTGAAAGCCGCGTTCGACGACCCGATCGAATAGAATGTCTCGCTCGAGGCGCGCCAGACGGCGAGGTCGGCCCGACCGTCGCCGTCGTAGTCGGCGGGTGCGGGCTTGTCGCCGGGCAAGCCCCATTGGATCGATTGAAGCGCGAGATCGGAGCTGCGGAAGATATACCACGTCGATAACCCGCTCGATGAATCGTCGGGGCGATAAACGACGCGGTCGGTGCGTCCGTCGCCGTCGAAATCTGCGGCTGTCGGGATGTCGCCCGCGAGTCCCCATTCGACAACCGAGAACGAGTTATCGCTGCTCAGGAAAAGATACCACTTGCTCTCCGACGGGCGGAAGATCGAGAAGTCGGTCTTCCCGTCGCCGTCGTAATCGCCCGGCACCGGCACGTCGTTTGCCAGCCCCCATTCCTGCTGAACGCCCTGCGAACCCGTCCCGCCGAGCACATACCAAGTCCCGTTCGACGGCCGCCAAACCGCAAGATCCGCCGGCGGCGCAGCATTCGCATTCGCATCCTCGACCGCCAGCAATCTCGAACCCGCGTAAATATATTCCTTCGCGAGCTGCGGCGTCGGCTCCGGCAATGGTGCGGCGAGCGGATTCCAACTACTTGAAGCGTTCTTTGGCAGCTTCGCCCCAAACCAACCCCTCTTTGCACCCGTCATCGGGTCGGTCTTCGGCAGCCAGCCGTTCGATGCAAACACGCCAAACACCAGCAG
>JBOGOW010000437.1:0-3563 GCA_050748285.1 Pyrinomonadaceae bacterium | reverse complement strand
TCCAGTACCATTCGCCGCTCGACGGCCTGTAAACTGCAACGTCCGCTTTGCCGTCGGTATCGAAATGTGCCGGAACCGGAATATCGCCCGCGAGGCCAAATTCGACGTAATCGACCGTATTCGTCGCGCTCTTTAGCCGCCACCAAATTCCGTTGCGATACACCGCAGCATCCATTCTGCCGTCGCCGTCGTAATCGGCCGAAACCGGTTTGTCGCCGCTAAGCCCGAACTGCAAAAACGTGTAGCCGCCGTTGCTTCGTCGAATGTACCAATTGCCTTCGGTCGGTCGAAAAACTGCCATGTCCGCCCGATTATCACCGTCGAAATCATAGATCTTCGATGTCGCCGGGAGCAGGCATGAGCCGCTCGTAGCAATATAGCCGTTGATCTGCGACTGTGAAAACGAACAGAATGACAACGACGTTGAGCCGCTCAACTGCGCGTTCATTAATGTATTGCCGCAGCTTTGTGCGGCTTCGGCGTGCTGCGCACCCAAATTATGGCCTAGCTCGTGCGCGGGGACAAGGTATTTGCCCGGCACCCAGCTGACATAGCCGGTCAAACCATACGATGCAAGTCCATTCTGACAAACGACGCCAATGTAAGCGACGCCCTGTGAGAGCGAATTGGATTTTGCCGTAAACAAATGCGCGACGTTTCTTGGAAACAACGCGGATTGATAGTTTGCGTTCCAGTGATTTCGAAAGTTCAACAAAATGCCGCTCGATCCCGATGAGGAAGCATACGGATCGGGGGTCGTCCAGGTGTGTTGATATGTAACCCTTATGCGCAGACTTAGTTCGGCAATGTACGTGCCTTCGACCATGTTCAGGATCGCAAGTATCTCGTTATTTGCAGCAGCCGCCGACCCGAAAATATTGACCCATTCGAGATCCGCCTCGGTGGCGACGTCAAACCTGCGAAGCGATTCCAAACTTCTCTCGCCCGAATTCGAAACAATAGAGTCGCCCAATTTTATACGCGTTGGAACATCGGCGAGGCACGAAAACTCTTCGACGCCCAGCGAATCTTCCGCCTTATAAATGACCGACGAACCGACCGGAGCATCGTTTGAATATTTCGCCGCCGGCTCGATAAAATATTGCTCGCCGTCGTAACGAAAAAAACCCTCGACCTTTGAGTCTCTGATCGAAATCCGAACCTCTGAGCCGTCGGAACCGCGGACAGTTCCTTTAAAAGTGTTCACCGGCCCCGATCCAATTTCCCTGTCACCCGCGATGCCGCGATCAACAGCCTTGTAGCCGGGAGCACGCAGGTCGTTTTCGGCAAGGTCGAACTCGATCAACTCGCCCTTCATCGTGAATCGAAGTGTCTTGCGGCTGCCGTTTATGCTTTCAGCGGTTGTCGCGGCAATGTTCGCAAGTTCATAATTCCTAAAGCTGCCGGAGAGATCGCTCTTGCGGCCGCGGTCCTGGCCGAAACCGGTTGTTACAAGCGCGATCGAAATTAGAAAGGTCGCAAGCGCACTTACGCGGTAAATGTATTTCATGCTTTTGTCCTCGAATGGAGTGGATGGTTTTTCGGGCTGTCGGGGTGAAGATTGAAATTTGCCCTAATGTTAATAAATGCACAACGTTGTTGATCTTCCAGAATGAGTGAAAATGCGGTCAGTTTGACCGAATGAATGATCAAAAAGATAGTCAAACGAATTTGGGGGATGCTGCCGGCGGCGGCAAGGACAAAGGTCGTTCGCGCAACACAGGATTCGTTTACCGTTTCTACGGCCGCGATCGTCCGAAATGAAAAAGACGAAATACTGCTTCTAAATCACGTTCTCCGGCCTTTTAATAGTTGGGGATTTCCCGGCGGTTTTGTCGAACACGGCGAGCAGATCGAAGAAGCCGTCCGCCGCGAAGTTCGCGAAGAGACGGGAATTGAATTAAGGGAACTGAAACTCTTCGAGATAAATACCTACAAACGGCACATCGAAGTCTTATGGTCGGCAATCGCGGTCGGCGAACCGGAGGTTCGAAGCGCCGAGATCATCGAACTCGGCTGGTTTGCAGTCAATGATCTACCCGCAAAATTGAGCCGCAATCAGCACCGCCAAGTGCGCAAAATTCTTGGCAAATAGCATAACTCATAATCCATCCGCCGTCGCCCCTTGCACCGGAACAATTTATAGAGAGCTTTGAAAAACTTGGAGATTGGCTCCCCTCCTGCCTGAGAAGGCGTGGACAAAAGCCTGGGTGGTGCGAAGCGACCGGGTTCTTTTGGTCGCGCGGGTTCGAATCCTACCGAGAGCATGTGCTTTTAATTTTCGACTGAATCAGTTATAACCATTACAGTTATTTCCCAAAACTCATGTCCAAACAACAGATAAACGCTTACTACAATCAGCTTGATAAGCTGATCCGTTTTGGCGGTTCGCACAACGAAACGTCTATCCGGCGTGCATTTTCGACGCTGGTCAATGCTTATGGCGAAAAGCGAAATCTGCTGCTGGTCGAAGAAGTAGGCGTAAAAGGCAAAAAGGGCAACACAGTTTATCCCGACGGTGTTCTCAAGAACGCGATGCGGTTCGAGTTTGGCTATTGGGAATCGAAGGACTCAAAGGACGACATCGACTTTGAAATAAACAAAAAGCTAAACGAAGACGGCTACCCGGACTCAAACATCCTCTTCGAAGACACGGTAACGGCAGTTCTCTTTCAGGAAGGCCAGCTTGTTCAGCGTGTGTCGATGAAAGATGCGGGCGAACTGAATTCGATCCTCGAACATTTCATCAATTATGAGCCTTCGATTGTCGTGGATTTCAATAAGGCACTCGAAAAATTCAAAGAAGACATTCCGGCGATCGTCGAAAATCTTCGCGAGCTTATCGAGAAAAAGGCTGAGACCAATACGGGTTTTGTTAAGGCACGTGACCGGTTTCACGAGCTTGCCAAAAGCGAGATCAACCCTGAGATAACACGCGACGATGTGCGCGAGATGATAATCCAGCACATCCTGACCGGGGACATTTTTAACAACGTCTTTGGCAACCAAACTTTCACCGGTTCAACAATATTGCCCATGAACTCGAAGGCGTGATAAACGCCTTTATGGATTACGGCGAACGCCAGTCGCATCTGCAATCGATAAAGTTTTACTACGACACTATCCGCGACGCGTCCGCCGGGCTTGCCGATCACCACGAAAAGCAAAAGTTTCTCAAAAACATCTACGAAAATTTTTACAAGGTCTATAACCCGAAAGGTGCCGACCGGCTCGGCGTGGTTTACACGCCAAACGAGATCGTAAAATTTATGATCGAGAGCACCGACTGGCTACTCGAAAAGCATTTTGGCAAATCGCTCGGCGATAAGAATGTCGAGATTCTCGATCCCGCCGCCGGGAACGGGAACATTTATAGCCGAGTTGATCGAACATCTCTCGCCTCACGACCTGACATACAAGTACGAAAACGAGATACACGCAAACGAGGTCGCGATACTGCCGTATTACATCGCCAATCTGAATATCGAATTCACCTATCAGCAGAAAATGCAGGAATACAAGGAATTCAAAAATATCTGCTTTGTCGATACGCTCGATAACAT
>JBOGOW010000436.1:0-3578 GCA_050748285.1 Pyrinomonadaceae bacterium | reverse complement strand
GCGAGATCGGAGGAACCGCCGAAGAAGACGCCGCCGAATACGCGAAAAGTAACGTCACAAAACCAATCGTCGCATTCATCGCCGGCCAAACCGCCCCGCCCGGCCGCCGAATGGGTCACGCAGGAGCCATAATCTCCGGCGGCAAAGGCACCGCCGCCGAAAAGATGAAAGCCCTAACCGCCGCCGGCATCCGCGTCGTCGAATCCCCGGCAGACATCGGAAAGGCAGTTAAAGACGCTCTTTTTAGTTCGACTGCCGCCTGAAAAGAGGTAGTCATTTATTGGTATTTCATTTTGAAACTTTTGCGTGGCATGTCGTGTGTAAAGGCTGGCACAGACTTAATTTAAATGGAGGCTTAAGAGAATGAAACGAAGATCGCTGCAATTGTTGCTATTACATTTGTTCCTGGCCGCGGCTGCGGTCGCTCAAGTCAATCTTTCGGCCCCGATCCCGACGGATCCGAACGTTCGGATCGGCAAATTGGGTAACGGGCTGACTTACTATATTCGAAAGAATTCTAAACCGGAGAACAAGGTCGAGTTAAGGCTTGCCGTTAATGTAGGTTCGACTTCGGAAAGGAACGATCAGCAGGGTCTTGCTCATTTTTTGGAGCATATGGCCTTTAATGGAACAAAAAACTTCCAAAAAAATGAGCTTGTTTCATTTCTGCAATCGATCGGCGTTCGATTCGGGGCCGACCTGAATGCTTACACGAGTTTTGACGAAACGGTTTACATCCTTTCGATCCCGACGGAGAAAAAGGAACTTATCGATAAGGGCCTTCTTGTCTTGAACGATTGGGCATCTTCCATCACTCTTGATCCGGAAGAAATTCAGAAGGAACGCGGCGTTGTTCTCGAAGAACTTCGTCTCGGAACAGGAGCCGAGCAGCGGATGCGCGACCGGTATTTTCCGAAGATATTTAAGGGATCGGCCTATGCCGAGCGGCTGCCGATCGGGCATAAGGAAATACTTGAGAAATTCGATCCGAAACTACTTACTGAATTTTATGAGGATTGGTATCGGCCTGATCTGATGGCGATCATCGCTGTCGGCAGTCTTGATGTCGATGAAATGGAAAAGAAGATCAAGGCGAATTTCGCCGGCGTCAAAGCTAAACGCAAGGAAAAGCAAAAACCGGTCGTAACGGTGCCGGATCACAAGGAGACCCTGATCGCCGTCGAGACCGACAAGGAAGCTTCGAACACATCGGCCCAACTGATCTTCAAAAAGCCGATCGAACGGCCGAAGATTAAAAAAGACCTGCGGGGGCAGTTGGTCAAGAATTTCTTTAACGGAATGCTCAATGCCCGGCTAGACGAGATACGGCAAGGCCCGAATCCGCCGTTCGTTTTCGGCGGTGCCGGATTTGGCGGGTTTGTCCGGAACAAGGGTGCATATTCGGTGTTTAGCATCACGGATACTGCAAGCGTGAGCAGCGCCATTAAAGTTTTTTTGGATGAGAACAATAGGGTAAAGCAATTCGGCTTTACTCCGGCCGAATTCGAGCGGCAAAAAGAGAGATACTTCGTTTCCCTCGAGAATAATTTCAAGGAACGCGAAAAAACCGAATCGTGGATATTTGCGGGCCAGTACGTAAGTCATTTTCTTGAGGGAAATCCGGCAGCCGGAATTGAATTTCAATACAATTTTGCAAAGGCTGTCGTGCCGACATTGACTTTGAAGGAGATCAACGATCTTGCAAAAGATGCGATCACAACGGAAAATCGTGTTGTCGTCGTAACCGGGCCGGAAAAGTCCGGCGCTATCTATCCGACACAGGCCGAAATTGTTGCCTTGCTCAAACAAGCCGAAACGGCCAAACTCACTGCGTACGTCGATGACGCCGTGGAGGAAGTTTTGGTCGGCGACCTTCCGGCCAAGGCAAAAATAACCGAAGAAAAAACCGATGATAAATTCGGCATTACCTATTGGACATTGTCCAACGGCGTGAAGATCGTCTTGAAGCCGACCGATTTTAAGGCCGATCAGATATTGATGCGTTCGTTCAGCCCCGGCGGCCTTTCGATCGTTGCTGACGAAAAGGCACTTTCTGGTAACTATTTGGGACAGATTGCCGGTGAAAGCGGATTAAAAAAACTTTCCAGCGCTCAGCTTACAAAGCTTCTTTCAGGCAAGCGCGCAAATGCTTCGATCAGCGTGAGCGACCTGTACGAGTATGTTAACGGTTCTTCGACGCCGAAAGATTTCGAAACGATGCTTCAACTCGCCTACCTGCAGTTTTCGGACGTTAACTTCGATCAGGCCGCGTTCGATTCTTTCTTTAATAAGCAGCGAAAATTCGTCGGCGATTTGCTTGCCAACCCTCAGATCTACTTCAGCAGCGAGGTAGGCAAGATCATGTCGCAAAACCACCCGCGATCATTCGGATTTCCGACGCTTGAGCAGCTTGATAAGATTAAACTCGACGACGTTAAGTCTATTTACACGGATCGATTTTCGGACGCTTCGGATTTTACATTCATCTTTGTCGGCAATTTCGACAATCAGAACGTGAAGCCGCTGATACTGAAATATCTGGGCAATCTGCCGACTAAAAAACGGTTCGAGGCGTGGAAGGACCTCGGCATAAGGCCGCCCGACGGCAAGGTCGAGAAGTTGATCCGCAAGGGCGTCGATCAAAAGAGCCAGGTGCAGATCATATTCACCGGCCCCGCCAAATTTGACAGGGACGAGGCACGATCGCTCTCGGCGCTGGGCGAACTTCTAACGATAAAGCTGACCGAAATTTTACGAGAGGAAAAGAGCGGTGTTTACGGCGTCGGGGCGAACGGATCACTGTCGAAGATCCCTTATGAACGCTACAATTTTAGTATCGGTTTTCCTTGTGGCCCGGAAAATGTCGAATCTCTTACGGCTGCCGCGCTTGCCGAGATCGTAAAGGTTCAAAAAGGCGAGATCGAAGACAAGGACATCGAAAAGGTTAAAGAAGCTCGCCGCATTAAGGCCCGCGAAGACGTCAAACGCAACGAATATTGGTCCCTTGAGATAAGCCGAAGCCTGCTTCAGGATGTTGACCTGTATTCTCTGGATGACCTTGAAAAAAGGATCAACGCGATAACGAAGGAAGACCTTCAGGCGGCAGCGAAGAAATATGTGAAACTGGACGAACGCAAACAGTTCGTACTTCTTCCCGAAATGGCGGCTGCGGCAAAAGCAAATTGAAGGAGGCAGAAGGTGCCTTATAAGTATGAATCGATCCTGCACCATTGGTTCGATGAGGTGTGGCGATTAAATGAACAATCGGAATAATTGAAAAGGGTAATGTTTAGAACATAAAATGAGCACATTAACATTTGGAATCATTAAGCCGGATGCGGTTGCGGCGGGAAATCAGGGGAAGATCGTTGACCGTATATTGGGGGCGGGTTTTACGATCAGGGGGATGAAGTTGATTCATCAAACGCGGAAGCAGGCCGAGGGTTTTTATGAGGTTCATGCGGGTAAAGGCTTTTACGATGAGCTTTGCGAATTTATGTCGAGCGGGCCGTGCGTCGTCTTGGCGCTCGAAAAAGAAGGTGCCGTAAAGGCTTGGCGCGATCTGATGGGTGCGACTA
>JBOGOW010000435.1:0-3579 GCA_050748285.1 Pyrinomonadaceae bacterium | reverse complement strand
TTTGCAAAAAGGGCGATACGCGGCATCTCAATTGCACAAGCCCGCACGTTAGTAAGGGCGGAACGAGCAAGCAACGGAAACGGGCGACCTGATATCGCCCTTGTTTACACGCGGGCTTTTGCAAAAAGGGCGATACGCGGCATCTCAATTGCACAAGCCCGCACGTAAGTAAGGGCGATACGCGGCATCTCAATTGCACAAGCCCGCACGTTAGTAAGGGCGATACGCGGCATCTCAATTGCACAAGCCCGCACGTTAGTAAGGGCGGAACGAGCAAGCAACGGAAACGAGCAACCTGATACCGCCCTTGTTTACACGCGAGCTTTTGCAAAAAAGGCGGTACGCGCATCTCCGTGCAAACAAAGAGCCGCCTAAAGACGGAACTCCGAACTGCGGGGGCAAGCCCGCCTTCCTTACTGTGTGTGGTTAAGATGCGTTCGCGAATATAGGCTTGCTAACATAACGCAGTCGGGAAGGCGGGCTTGCCCCCACATCTCCGGGCGCCGGACTATCTGATGAAAGCGAGGAACTTCTTCAAAAGACCTAGTAAGTTGTGGTTGAAGCTTCGGTTTTAATGCCTGAGGCTTCTTGTGCTATTTTTACGCCGACCGATGCGCCGATGCGTGTGGCTCCGGCTTGGAACATCGCCCTGGCGTCATCGATTCCCTTCACGCCGCCCGATGCTTTTACACCAAGCGATCTGCCGACCGTTCGACGCATCAATGCAACGTCGTTTGCGGTCGCACCGCCCTTTGCAAAACCGGTCGATGTTTTTACAAAATCCGCCCCGGCATTTTTTGCGGCGATGCATGCACGAACCTTTTCGTCATCGGTCAATAAAGCGGTTTCGATAATAACCTTGCAGAGAATATGATTTTCGTGAGCGGCATCGGCGACGGCTCGGATGTCGTCTTCGACGGCGCAGTCGTCGCCCGATTTCAGAGCGCCGATATTGATGACCATATCGACCTCACGAGCACCATTGAATATAGCTCGCCTTGCTTCGTACGCCTTTACATCGGGCAGAGTCGCGCCAAGCGGAAAGCCGATAACCGTGCAAACAGGAACGCCGCTGCCGCGAAGAAATTCCGAAGCTTTTTTCACCCAACCCGGATTTACGCAAACACTTGCAAAGCCGAATTGCGCTGCCTCTTCGCAGAGCTTCTTTATGTCTTTTTCCGATGCTTCGGGTTTTAATAGCGTGTGGTCGATAAGGCTTGCCCAGTCGTGAGCCGTTGCGGTTTCGCCTAAAACAATACCTATGCGCTCGGCACCTGCATCGACAATGCGTTCAACATCGGCGCGGCAAAACGTAGGGCAATATTCCTCGCCGCCGAGTTTCGCGATCACCATATCGGTGATCTGGTCGATCAATTGTTCGTAATTCCCGTTCTGCTGCATATCTCCGATCATTCAGATTTTATCACGACCTATATTGCTTATCGATACTGTCGATCATCCCGACGCGCCGCATGTGTCGTTCTTCAGTGAGTTTTGTCGATGCAAACGCGTGAACAATTTCTTTCACTTCTTCGAAAGAATTTTGTCCGCTGCCGAGCGTCAATACATTTGCCCCGTTATGCTCGCGAGAATTTTTTGCAAGAGTCGTCGAATAACACGCGGCCGCACGAACACCCGGAACCTTGTTCGCGGCCATCGCACTCCCGATTCCGGCACCGTCGATAATGATTCCGGCATCTACATGCTTCTGCCCGACGGATTTCGCAACAGCGTGTGCAAAGTCAGGATAATCGACCGCATCCTTTGAATTCGTCCCAAAATCGCGAACCTGCAAACCGAGATCCGTCAGATATATCTTCAATAACTCTTTCATTTCAAATCCGCCGTGATCGGCGCCGATCGCTACCGAACGAATGACCATGCCCGCATCGCGCGATTCCTTTCTGATGAGTTCTATCTGTTTTTCATTTACGATGTCCGCAGCCAGCGGCGTGAACTTCGCATTTGCGGAAATGCGAACACGCGAACCGTTTTCAAGCCCGCGAAGGTCGTCTTCGGTTATCAGCGATTTCGATGACTCATCGCGATCAAACTCGCGGGTTCGCTTATCTTTCAGTGAATTTACGATCACGTGCTCCGGCTCATTCGATGCCGGCGTCTGTTCCGGTTCGGTCGGAACAGTTCGCAAAACCTGTCGGACGAGTTCCCTTACCTTTTCACGTGTTTCTGCTATATTTTCTGCCATTCGCTTTTAATCTTTCGGTGCAGCTTGTAAATTATAGAACGTTTGAATAGTATTGCTAAAAATCAAAATCGCAAAAAGATAAATATGACCGTCGAACCGACACTTGAAATGACGACCGAATTTACAAATTCGAATCTTGAAATTTTGTATTCTCAAGAGCAGATTGCTGATCGAATCGCCGCTCTCGGCGCTCAAATCACTAGCGATTACAATGGTAAAGAACTCGTTCTGGTTAGTGTTCTTAAGGGATCGTGTGTGTTTCTTGCCGACCTTATGCGGGCGATCGACCTTAAATTGACGATCGATTTTATGTCCGTTTCGAGTTACAAGAACGAATTGAAATCGTCGGGCGATGTTGAGATATTGAAGGACCTCAGCAATTCGATCCGAGGGAAAGACGTGCTCGTAGTCGAAGATATTATCGACACCGGTTTGACGCTTTCGCGGCTTTTGGAGATTCTGGGTTCACGCGGTGCAAATTCGATCAAACTTGCCAGCTTTCTTGATAAGCCGGAGCCGCGCATAAAAAAGGAATTGAAGATCGACTACACCGGATTCGTCGTTCCGAATGAATTCGTGGTCGGCTACGGCCTCGACGCTGCAGGACGCTATCGAAATCTGCCGTTCATCGCGGTCGTCAAAGATCCGTCAAAAGCCTAGGAGCCGGTTGCGTCAACCGAAGGATCGTATCTCCGCCTACTAGCAAGCAATCCCTTAAAAAGAAAAAAGAGACAAAAAAGGTGAAATCCGAAGGCAAAGATCTCGCGGTATCCAAGCAGGATCACAGCGTCAAATACATAGACGAACATCCCTAAAATAAACGCAAAGTCATTCCCCTTTCGCGCAAAATAACCGAAAATCGCAAAAATTCCTGCGAAGCCGAAACCTAACGCAATAGCTCCCCAACGCTGTGATTCAAGCCCTGTCGCCGCTGCTTTGGCATCGACATATTCGCTCATCCCGAGACCGACAAGGTGATTCGCGAAGTCAAAATAATAAAAAAGGAATAAGCTGACCAGTGCCAAAATGGCGATCCAGAAAAACCAATTCGCGCCGCTGCGCATTTCCGCAACCTTTGCGTCGTCAGACGATAGATCGGGCAGATTCGTGGAGTCTTCCATGACCATTTCTCCTAAAAATTGTTGAAAGAGCAACTGAATATTAGCATAGGTTCACTCGATAATAAGAATCCGATGCCGAATCGGAAGTTATGAATTCGCACGATTCTGCTCGATACGTGAAAAACTTTTGTCGGTTGAAAGTATATTCCAATCCAGAAATGATACTGAAAGGAGGATCAGGGGATGGAGTTGCTGGGCAGGTTGAATTTGTGTTCATAGATGTTGTTAAAAAGTTTAATTTTCGCATTGTTC
>JBOGOW010000434.1:0-3581 GCA_050748285.1 Pyrinomonadaceae bacterium | reverse complement strand
TCGGTTTCCAGATCTTCGAGCCCGAGTTCGGTTCTTAGGTCGCCGAGATCGAATATTGCATGTCCATTCGATTCTTGCGGCGAAGCAAACGCCCCGATCGCCGGTTCGGCTGCATTACTGCTCGATGAGCTTATCAACCGTAACAAATCCTGAAGTTCCGGACGTTCGCCGTGCACCTCACGAAGCTCGGCAACCGCCTTTTCAGCCAATTCGTTGTAACCGTTTTCAATGTAAAACCGTATGCTTTCGACTTCCTTCAGAAACGCGTCGGATGACGGAGCTTGCTCCGCTGCTTTCGCAACTACTTCCGACAATGCTTCGGCTGCATCTTCTGTCTTCTTGCCGCGTTTCTTTTTCTTCTTCGGTTTTTCAGGTTCACTTTCCAACGCAGCGTCGCTTTCGGCAACGATTCCTACGATCGCAAAATCATCCTGCTCGATTACGTGAGAGTTTTCGTCGTTGCCGTTGCGTTCTATCAGTGACATCGGATCGCCGTTTGATCCCGAAACCGTTCCTTTAACGGCGTATTCGGAAATTCCGAGTTCGAGGTTTATCGCTTTTAGCCGTTCGGCGTAAGCGGCCTCTTGCGGCATCAACATGACCAATTGCGAAAGCGCGTAACGCTCGTCATCGACGGCGCCTTCGTGAGCGGCAATTCCATTCAAACGCACAAGCGTCGTTCGCAGGTATTCGTCGTCTTTCTGCCATGCACAAAACCGCGCCAGCAGCCGAACGACGTCGAGCCTGTCGGGCTCCTCGGTATCGATTTGCTCAAGCGTGGTCTGAAGCTCCGCTGCCTGTCCGCCCACGAGCATATGTTCCGAGGCAATAGTGAGCATGCGTATCGCAGCTTCTATATCGGAATTCGCTTTGTATAGATCTGACAATTCAAGGCATTTAAGATAACTCGACGGATCGACCTCAACCAGCCGCAGAACCGTTTTTTCAGCATTTATCGTATCCTTTGAACGGATCTGCGCGTCGGCAAGGCGTGTAAGAAGTTCGCGGTCAAGCGGGTTATCCACAAGCAGCAGCTCGATCTTTTCGATCGCATCTTCAGGCTTGTCAAGCGCAAGTTTTGCTTCAAAATAGCCTTGCAAAGCGCGCCCGAATTTCGGATCGATGCCAAAAACCTTTTCAAATGCTTCAACGGCGTCCGCATAACGGCTGTGCAAAATAAAACGCTCGCCGGCCTTGCAAAATGCGTCTGCGGCGTCATCAAGCCTTTCTTCCTGAAGATACGCATCGGCAATGGTCAGATAGACTTCGGTATTGTTCGGGTCAAGACCCGCGATCTCATTCCAAATCTCAAGCGCCTCGGTCCGACGGCCCTGGCTGTTGTAATGTTCGGCAAGCGTTGCGTAATGTGACTTTGCTTCTTTTGCGGAACCTTTCGCTTTGTAGAGCTCGGCAAGCTTTTGCGAAACTTCCAGAGAGTTTGGCTGAAGTCTCGTGATCTTGTTGTAAATTGCGATTGCCTTTTGCGAAAATCCCTGCTCGTTGTAATGGTCTGCTACGTTCATGTAGCACTTGACGGCCGAGCCTACATCCGAATTCTTCGAATGTAAGTCGCCAAGCATATTCAGCGTAATTATATCGCGCGGGTCATTTTCCACGACCTGTCGGTATTCGCCTATTGCGTCGCGGATCTTCCCTTGAGACAGGTATCGCTCGGCACTACGCATTGCCTTGTTTTTTTCAAACATAGATTGTGAACTATTCTGCCTAAGAAATGCCGAACTCGCCTGGGATAAGGAATCGAATGCGGTGATGCCGGTTGCGTAACCTTTAACGAATACGGAAGGCATTAAATCCTTCAAACCTGCACTCGCTAAATTAACATAAGGAACAAAAAGTGTCAAACTTTTTTGTCATTGTTTGTCAATTTCGCTTTGAATGGCAAATTGGTATCCGCCTTTGATTTTTCATACAACGCGCCCTAATCTTAAGTTTTCTGATCGCTTACTTTGCAAATGAAAGGATTGATCTTAGCCGGTGGAAAAGGAACAAGGCTGCGGCCATTGACCGTTTTTACCCCAAAACCGGTCGTGCCGGTCGTAAATCGCCCGTTTTTGCTGTATCAGATCGAGATATTGCGGCGCGCCGGAATTACCGATATTACGCTTTCATTAAGTTATCAGCCGGACAAGATCGAAAGCGCCATCGGCAACAGCCCGGAGTTAGGCGTTGACCTTAGATTTATTACGGAACCGCATCCGATGGGCACCGGCGGTGCATATAAGTTTGCCGCTGACGCTGCGAAAGAGAGCACTGTTGTCTTTAATGGCGATATTCTTACGGACATCGACCTCAGCAAGATAATTGCGCTTCACAACGAACGGAAATCCGAGGCTACGATTGCTCTCAAGCCGGTTGAAGATCCTTCACGCTACGGATTGGTTGAAACGGAGAGCGACGGCAAAGTTCTGCGATTTCTTGAAAAGCCAAAGCCTGAAGAGCTTACAACTTTAACGGTAAATACAATAAATGCAGGTATTTATATCCTTGAGCCGTCGATTCTCGATCTTATCCCTGATGGCGAGAATATTTCATTTGAATACAATGTTTTCCCCGACCTGCTTGAAAAAAACGTCGCTTTTTATGCCTATGTGATGTCGGAAGATTATTGGCGCGATATCGGGACTCCCGACAGTTATCTTGCTGCAAATTTCGCCATTCTCAACGGTATTGTAAAGGGATTCGACATTGACCGATCACAGCATTCCGACGTAGCGACCGCAGCGACCATCGACCGCGTTTCGGTGCTCGGCGAAGGCTGTGTTATTAAACCTGGAGCACGAGTTTTGAATTCAGTTCTCGGCCCGGGCGTTCACGTCGAGGAAAAAGCGATCATCGAAAATTCTGTGGTCTGGGCACACACGCGAGTCTCGACATTCGCCGAAATTCGCGACGCCGTGATCGGACGAAACTGCCACATCGGGCGCAACGCAATTGTAGGCTCCGGTACGGTGCTCGGTGACAAGGCGTCGCTTCCCGATTATTCAAAGGTGTGATCGAAAATGCCCGAACTTCCCGAAGTCGAGATCGTCGCCCGCTGTCTCGAAAAACTTATCAGCGGCAGGAAGATCGAATCTGCCGAACTCCGCCGCAAACTTCTTGCTCCCGATACAAAACCTTCTCTATTTGCCGGAAAATTTGCCGCGTCGAAGATCAATTTTGTTCATCGCCGAGGCAAGCATATTCTTTTCGATCTTGATAACGGTCGCACGCTAATTACTCATCTTAGAATGAGCGGGCGGTTTATGCTGCTTACCGCCGACACCGAAGACCCGAAATTTGCACACGCCGTCTTTTTTCTCGACCAAGACGAACGGCTCGTTTTTCAGGATCAACGGCATTTCGGTTTGATGAAGATAGTCGAAACCGCAAATCTTTTTGAAGCGAAAGAACTTGCAAAGCTTGCGCCCGAGCCGTTTTCAGACGATTTCAGCACCCTGTATTTTCGAACTCTGCTCAAGTCTGCCAAACGAAATATCAAGCAATTACTGCTCGATCAAACGAAGGTTTGCGGCGTCGGGAACATCTACGCTTCCGAAGCGATGTTCATCGCCCGCGTCAAT
>JBOGOW010000433.1:0-3590 GCA_050748285.1 Pyrinomonadaceae bacterium | reverse complement strand
GCGCGGACACTCCTGTCCACAAGGCCGCACGGCGGACTCAGCTTTCGCGGTCGGGCCGACGTTATTTCGCGGCGAAGATCGGTGAACGCGGAAGCCGCATTCATGCATTCGCATTCGCATTTTGCTTTGAAAATGGAAGATTTTGGGTGAAAGACGGCGCATTTTGCTCTGAAAATGGAGGATTTTGGGTGAAAGACGGCGTATTTCACCTTGCGGGAACAGTCCGCCAGTTTGCGGGAACAGTCCGCCAGTTTGCGGGAACAGTCCGCCAAGTTGCGGGAACAGTCCGCCAGGTTGCGGGAACAGTCCGCCAGTTTGCGGGAACAGTCCGCCAGTTTGCGGGAACAGTCCGCCAGTTTGCGGGAACAGTCCGCCAAGTTGACGGAACAGTCTGCGCCTTTGACGGAACAGTCTGCGCAGTTGACGGAACCTCTCGCGCGGTTGACGGAACCTCTCGCGCCTTTGACGGAACGACCTTTCACTTTGCGGATGATGCATTTCTGATGAAAGATGGTGCATTTCACCTTGCCGATGGAGGATTTTTGGGTGAAAGAGGCAAATTTTGTTCTGAATGCTGCCTTCTTTGGGTTAAATCCGGATCATGCATTGGAAAATGGTACTTGATCTTTATGGTTTGGATTTCCCAAATAACGAATAGTGAATAGTGAAAAGCGAATAGCGAACAGCGAAAAACCGATCATTCACTTTTCGGGAGCTTTGAAAAACCAAGTGCTCCGTTCCAGAACATGCGTTGAGACGTTTCTTATTCGTGCATTCGTGGCAAAAAACAGAAAAATCGGCCACGAATGCACGAATAAGAGTCAACTCGGACAAGTGTTAGGTCCAAAACGGCATGACACAATAAACCAAGTGAGGTTTTTCAAAGAACTCTAACACTATATTTTTTTAATCCTAATAAAGTTTTATAACGCCGCAGGCATTTCATTGCCGAATCACCTTTAAATTACTAAATTGCAATACGCGTACCATAGCGTTTTACTCAATAAAATCAATGACTCCAGAAAATTGCGGTATTGATATGTACGGACTTGATGCACATGGCACCGTTGAAATGAATTAAAGAAAAACGCTGCACGTAAGCTTTGAACCGATTATTCTTATACATCAGGAACCGCAGATCTCGTCGATTGCTTCGGAGTATTTTTCATCGATTATGTTGCGTTTTATTTTTAGGGTTGGGGTCATTTCGCCTTTGTCGATGGAGAATTCCCGGGGCAGGAGATAGATACGTTTGACTCTTTCAAAATCGGAAAGTTCTTTGGTTAGGGCGACCGCATCACGTTGGACGCGCTTTACTACATGAAGATTTTCGCAAAGCTCCTCGCGGGTTCCTTCGGCGACGATTCCGTCATCGGCAAGAGCTTCTTTCAACGCGTCCCAATCGGGCACGATCAAGGCGCCGACCTGTTTGCGGCCCGACCCGACGACCACCGGCTGCGAAACGAGCGGGCTTTGCTTCAGAAGGCTCTCGACCTGCAGCGGCGCGACGTATTTGCCGTTTGAAAGTTTGAATAGATCCTTGATGCGGTCTGTTAGGAAAAAATGACCGTCTTCGTCGATGTAGCCGACGTCGCCGGTGTGATAAAAGCCGTCGGCGTCGATCGCATTTGCGGTTTCTTCGGGCTTGTTCAGATAGCCCTGCATCACATTTTTGCCACGGATCAGGATCTCGCCGTCCTTTTCCGCGATCTTCATTTCGATGCCTTCGAACGGCGTGCCGATTGAGCCGACCTTGCTGTCATCAGGGCGGTTTGCACATGCAACGCACGCCTCGGTCATGCCATAGCCTTGAAGAATCGGAATGCCTGCGGCCCAAAATGCATACGACAATTTCTTGGAAAGCGGTGCTCCGCCGGACACGAAAAACCGCAAACTCCCGCCGACGCCGGTACGCCATTTTGAAAATACAAGACGGCTTGCCAACGCGTGTTTCGCGGCCAGTATCGGCGAGACCGATTCGTGTTTATCTTTCGCGTCCCAATAATCCTGACCGACAACGAGCGACCATTCGAACAGCGTGGTTTTCCAACCGCCGGCCGACTTCCCTTTTTTAACGATCTTGTGATAGACCTGCTCGAAAAGTCGCGGCACGGCGGTCATTATCGTCGGTTTTACTTCGGTCAAATGCGACGCGATCTGATCGAATGCGGCGCAATAATGTATCGCCACGCCATTGGCACAAAGCACGTAAAAAACTGTGCGTTCAAAGATATGTGAAAGCGGAAGGACGGCAAGCGAACGGTCGGTGTTTCTGATCGGCAGGCCGTTTGAAATAGCGACGATATTCGACGTAAAACTTTCGTGCGAAAGCATCGCGCCCTTCGGTTCGCCGGTCGTCCCGGATGTGTAAATTATCGTCGCGAGATCATCAGCATGAACCTGATCTAAATATTCCTCGAACGATTCGCCGTTCTCATTTTTCTCACCGCGCTCCTCGATCTCGGCAAGCGTTACAGCGCGATTGTCGTGTTCTGGTTTGGCGTCCGAATCGAAAAAGATCAACTTTTCGATAGTCTCGACGCTTCGGATCGCTTCTTCGGCGTGCTTGAGCAGCTTTTTGCCGGAAACAAAAAGCATCTTCGCGCCGGAGTCTTCCAGGATGTAGCGGATCTGTTCGACGGCCTGCGTGGTATAGATCGGGACGTTTACCGCGCGAAGCGAAAGTATCGCAAGATCGGTCAGAGACCATTCGGGACGGTTCTCGGATATGATCGCCAGCCGGTCGCCTGCCTTTACGCCGAAAGCCGATAGCCCGAGCGCGATATTCCTAACACGCTCGATCGCCTCCGACCCGGAAATGCGTTGCCAGACATCGCCGATCTTGTACGAAAGCGCATCCGACTTCGCATTCCGCCGAAACGATTCGAGCAAAAAATGCGGAATCGTCTGCGGCAGCTCGTCAAATCCGATCAGGTTTTCTGCGGTCATCTGCGTCATCAATGAATGATTTATATTTGCAAAAGACGCGGCTCAAGTCCAATAGCTTGGCGACTTCGCTTTGAATCGAGCACGGTGCAACTGTGTATTGTGTGTTTGAGCTTAGCTCCCATGCTTACGCTCGGAGCCAGTGGAGTAGAATATATGTATGGACGATAAATATAATGTGCCGAAAAAGGGCAAGCCGGCGACAAAGCAGGAAGCGATACAGGAGCAGATCGAGGAACTGGTAAAGCGGCGCGACAGGATAACGAATCCAGCCGAGAAACAGGCAATACAGAAAGAGATAATGTCGCTGTTTGCTCAGTATGAGAGATTGAAATTGTGATCTTGTTATTAGGTTCGTTGCGGATTTCATTGTGTTGAGTTGCTTGTTCCGCCCTTATCCCGATCCATCGGGATGCGGGCTTGTGCAATGGAACGCGGACATTCCTGTCCGCACTCCGCATTCTGCATTCTGCACTCCGCATTCTGCATTCTGCACTCTGCACGCGAAGCAGGCAGGGATGCCTGCGTTCCAGTCGTTCCGCACTCCGCCCGGAGATGCGCGTACCGCCCTTACTTACGTGCGGGCTTGTGCAATGGAACGCGGACATTCCTGTCCGCACTCCGCATTCTGCACTCCGCACTCC
>JBOGOW010000432.1:0-3596 GCA_050748285.1 Pyrinomonadaceae bacterium | reverse complement strand
GTATCCAGCCGCTACTTCATACGCGATCCCCTTCTCACTTTCGATCATGAAGTACAGATTCTCATAGTTTGTCGCATGGTTTGAGCTGCGGGTCAATTCAAATAAAGGCGCGGCTATTTTCCGTTTCAGGTCTTTTAGAGGATAGTCATTCTTTATCCCGTCCGAAGTATAAAATCCTTCCTCATACCTTATTTCAAAAACTTTTCCATCTCTTAGAAAAGCAAATATGTCGCCGTCAACGCTCCCATCAGGATTGGCGTGATACCAATGCATATGCGAAAAGATACAGGAGGGAATATGGTAATCCAATTCATCATTCGGTTTGCCCAGCAGATCGGTCAACTCATCACGAGTCATGCCAAGCCTGACCGAGTCCGTTCCTGCACCCGCAGCGACAAGCCTGTCCTTCCACACATCGCTTTTGGTCAGCCGAGATGGAGTCACTGGCGGTGTCGACAAATTACTATGAGTCTCCTGTATCTGGTCATACTCCTTCGCCAGATTGCCGCCACAACTGAACACGAACGTTGACAAAACGAGCAGCGTCAACCGCCTGTAAACACTATAATCTCTCATATCGAAAACTCCTCATCCCTGATTAACCACCAAGACAAGAGAAAAACAAATCAATTACATTTCTGACATAGGTTCCATGTGCAGTTGTAGTGAACCGTTTATCACGATTCGTACCAGCGTTCTCTAAATAAGTCACATCTCCAGATTGGGTCGCAACATCCAATAACGATCCGATGGAAACGTTCCCTCTGCTATCAGAGGTTACAACCCCTGCACGTCCCCGATGGTATACACGAGCGAGGCCCGCCAATGCTAAATACTGAACGGAACTCGACGATGCGTCATAACCCCCATTTGCAAAGCCCGTCAGAATGTCGGCCCACGAGCGGGACCAGTTATTGGCAATTGCATTGACCGCCGTTGGGAGATTGTTTGCCTCCGCTTCCGTAATTCCATACGTCTTCGGTTCTATTTGAAATATGCCTCGACCGGGACCGCTCGGCTGTTGGTTCATCACACGAAAATCGGTTTCCTGAATTCCTATTGCCGCCAGGAGTCGAGCTATATTTACGTCATTTACAATGCTGGTTATTTGCGGAAGTGCGTTGTTTGCTCTTTCAAGTCCTTGTTGACTTTTATTCGCTTGCTTCAATGCACCAGCACAAGACATCTGAAGCAAGTTTCCCTCATGAAGCAGGTCTCTCTCACTGAGATCGGTTACTCCGTTTAGTTGCCCGATGTTGGTATCGGGCGGGGAATTTCCGCGGCTTGGCGAGAATCGTGGCGGACCGCCGTAACCTACGGGCTGTATTCGTCCGCCTCCGATATATGTAGCGTTTGTCGGAATGTAGCCTGAATAACCGTCGGCGGTTGCAGTGAACCACGCCCAGACGGTTTGTCCATTGTATCTTACCGGGACGTTATCCCAGCCTCTTTGAATGACGCCCTCGCCGCTTCCTAAAATTCTATAGCCGACGTCACATGGCAGACTAATGCCATCCAGTTGGCAACGCCAGTTGCTTCCCCCACCTCCACCACCGCCGCCGATGAACGGGTAGAATTGTTCGCCGTCGGCGGGGTCGAAGAGTTCGGGGGCGTTTTCGTTGTCCGGGTTCATTGTTCCGACATCCGTGCCTTCGGGGTCGAGTTCGAATGAGGCGCCGCCAACGCGGACGCTTGTCCCCGAAGGGTCGCGGATTTCCCAATTCACAGTTTCTGTTGCCGACGGCGGGTTCACGACATACGCTATTCGCTGATACGCAAGCACCTTGCCGAATGCGTAAACAATCGTCTGCCGCTTCCGTGCCTGTTTGTCGATCTCAGTCACAGTCGCTCCGCCTAAAAAAAGTGTATTTAGATCACTTACAAGCAAACTTCTTCTCAGCGTCGGACCCGAGCCGGATCGTTATCGCCTGAACAGTATTGAACTTTTCGTCGTAGGACACAGAAATTCCGGCTTTATCATTAAAGTAAGTGACATGCCCAATCACGTGTTCGGATTCACGCTTTTGAAACCGCGATAAATCAAAGATCACATTCTTTAGCGGAACTATGTTATCGGCATTGTCGTAACTAATTTCCTCAACTGTCCATTTGGGAATGCCCCGCGACTTTTTACCCTGTTCACAACCGCCTGAAGAGTACGTCACCGAAACAACACCTTCAGGGATTATATAGTCGACGAAAAAATGTGAGGGATCGCCCCGCCCATACAGCTTCTCGATGTCCGGACGTGTCGTGACGCCCGGTGTAACCTTCAGATATTTATTCGGGATAAGTCTCTCTTGTGCCGCAATAGTTACCGTCCAACTCACCATAACAAGCAACAGAATAGTCATGCTTAAAGAGACTGTCAGGACAGCTTTTTGCATTTTTTGAGCATCTATTTTTGTACCATTTCTTCGCACGAAACATTCCTCCTATTCCGCAGGTTTACAGAATTCTTTTATAACGACATGAGCAAAATTTCCGTCGTTCGGTTTTGGAAAATTAGCAGCAAAATCGCTCTGAATTTTTGTTGCGATGGCTGGGTTCAACTGCTGAATAACGCTCTTAGCAGCTTTGTCCAGTTGATCGTCGCCATAAACTCCACCGACACGGAATGCGTGAACGGTCTCATTTAAGACAAAGCTAGTGAAGAACGCATTATATCCTGCCTGGGTTCGATTTGGATTTGGGCTTGGTTCATGAAGGAAAATGTATTCCCCGTCGGATCTGGCGCCACTGCCGGCCTTGCCAGGATTGATTTCAATTAACTTTAAATTATCAAAAACGGACTCAATAAAAGTTTTGTCTTTTTCAACGGAATCCTGCTTTCCAAATTTTCGCAACGCCTCCATAAATAATTCCAATGCAAGTGCGCAATCCGGTCGCTTCGCGAGGTCTGAAACGAGTTGCCGAATATTGCTTGGGACACCAGGACCAATAGCGGGAGAGCCGGCCAGAACGACCCCGTATTCGCCGGAAATTATCAGATCTCGGATTCCATTAAGGCGAGCCAAAGCCTGTCGCTCCCGATTCAACTCGTAATTCGATACTTGCTGTCGGCCAATTGGGTCAATTCTGCCCAATCCAATGTAGTTGGCATTCGTCGGAATATACCCTGAATATCCGTCAGCGGTGGCGGTGAACCATGCCCACACGTCGGCGGGATCGGCGATTCCCGAACCGCCCGGGACTGTCCAGCTTATTCCAGTCACAAGTGGACGCTTCGGTGTTCCGCTCGCATTCTCGTAGGTGTAATTCGTCACCGCTCCGCGCCCAGGTGTTTCGATCACCGTGACTTGGACACATCTTGGATTTCTACCAAGCTCTGAATTTCGTCAATACAGCCCCAAGGTAAGAACTGTGCAGCCGAATAAAACACATAGATGGCGCTCACGGCCCTAACTTTCGTCTTGTATCCAGCCGCGACTTCATACGCGATCCCATTCTCACTTTCGATCATGAAGTAAAGATTCTCATAGTTTGTCGCATGGTTTGAGCTGCGGGTCAATTCAAATAAAGGCGCGGCTATTTTCCGTTTCAGGTCTTTTAGAGGATAGTCATTCTTTATCCCGTCCGAAGTATAAAATCCTTCC
>JBOGOW010000431.1:0-3610 GCA_050748285.1 Pyrinomonadaceae bacterium | reverse complement strand
ATAGTGAAGATTAAGCGTGATTGTATTACAAAATATCCTCCGGTTGTTTTGGTTTTTAAAATAGCTTTTCTACAACCAAAACACCGAAGGACGATGAATTATGACAACGAATCAGAGTTTTTTGACGATAAGGCCGTCGGCAGCGATTCTAAAAGGCAGGACGGTCGCGCCTTCGGCATCGACGAGGGCTTTTTCTATATCCGATCTTCGACCGGCTTCACAGAAAAACGCGATGCATCCGCCGCCGCCAGCACCGCAAACCTTTGCCGCGATCGCTCCGTTGTTCAGAGCGGTTTCGATAAGTTCATCCATATGCGGCGTGGTGATATTCGGCGAGAGGCGTTTTCGATGCGGATGAGCGTCGCGAAGAATTTCGCCGACACGATCCCAATTGGAAGAAAGCAGGGATTCCCGGAGTGCGAGCGACGTGTCGCGGATGCCGTCAAATAGCTCGAACAGCTCGCGGTCGCCGTCGATGTGCCGCTTTGTGATCTCCCAATTATTCGTGCCGGAATTTCGCGGTTCGCCGGTATAGATAACGACGATCCGTTCTTGCAACGCCGCGACATCAATATCCAAAGCCTCGCGGCGAATGCCGTCCGATGCGAAATGAATACACGCAACGCCGCCGTATTGCGCCGAGTAATAATCCTGAAATCCGGCCGGAACTTTGATGACCTGTGTTTCAATATTTGCGGCGATGGGAATAAACTGCTCCGGAGAATATCGCCCGCCGACAAGTTCGTTCAGTGCTCCGATGCATGCGATATTCAGCGTCGATGAACCGGCAAGACCCGCACCGGCAGGAGCCTCGGATTCGGTGGTCATCGTAAAGCCGGTTTCAGGCCGGAAGAAATAAATCAGCTTTGCAAGCAGCTCAAGCCGCGGTTCGGTTTTCAGCGTATCGATCTCGTTCAACCCGACCTCAAAGCTTTCTTCCCGATCGATCGATCGAATCGATATTCGATCATCGTCGCGAGTTTCGATCTTGCAATGTGCTAAAAGATCGATCGCAAAATTGACGGTAGCCGCGCCTTCGTGAAATAGGAAAAGCGGCGGGATATCGATAGTGCCGCCGGCAAGATCGACGCGCGTTGGGGCTGAGGATTCGATTATCATTTTGAATAACAAAAAAGGCGTGAGCCGAAAGAAATATTAGCTTAAACGGCAGGTGAACGCGCAATGGACACTTCAGTTTTTTGCAGCTTTCGAAGACGATTTCTCGGTCGTTGCGGGTTCGGCATCTGAATCGACACTTGTGCCTTGATCCCGTGTCAGGTGCAGACGCTCGCCCAGACCGTGCAGCTTTTCCTGAGCGACGTCTTCAACCGCCTGGAGCGTTTCTTCGATCTTGTGAATCGTTTTAGGATCGGCCTCTTCGACGCGTTCCGAGAGCCAAAATCGTTCGACCACATATAGAATGATAACGGTGAAAAGTATTACGAAGAATAGAGCCACGCCGATCTGGTGAAAATCGCCGATGATCGACGTAATCGCGCCGCTGAAAAAATAACCCGTGCCTGCAAGCAGCGTTACCCAAAGAAAGCAGCTTATTGCATCGAGGATAAGAAATCGAGCGAACGGCATTTTGCCGATTCCGTAAAATACGCACATCGCGGCCCGAATGCCGTAGATATATTTCGAGATTATGAGAGCGAACTTGCCGAATTTGTCGATCAGGCGTTCGATTCGCGGCTGAGCCATCTGATAAAAACGATAGTCTTTGGCGTTTTCGTGAAAGCCGCGGCCGATGCCGTACGCAACACAATCACCGGCCATGCCGCCGAGCGTTCCCAAAAGAAGTACTTTTATAAAACTGTAATTTCCAAAAAAGCCGCTATGCGCCATCGCGCCTGAAACGAGCAGTGTGATGTCGCCCTCAACGGTGCACAACGCAAAAACAGCGTAAATTCCGTATTGCGCGATGATTTGTGAAAGCTCATCCATAATGCAGACGCCGTAAATTCGTGGCTGAGGACTTTAGAAAGAGTAACTTTCGCGCCAGTTTGAGTCAAAGATGCGATCTCGTCGCCGTTTAATCATTCTGAATTTCTTTGGCGTATTTTCGTGGATCATTTTTAACCGATAAGAAGAGTCCACAAAAAAACACGAAACGACACGAAAAGAAAAAATCGAGTTGCAAAAATCCGACTTAGAACTAACCGCTGCTGATACTCAAAGCCCGTAGTTCTTAACTACTTGGCCACAATCAACCGCCCGGCAATATCTCGATCTTGACCTTGAACGAGCCAGCGTTGTCGCTGAGATTGCCTTCGTTGAGGCCGAGGAAAAGGGTGCCGTCGCGGGTTGCGACGAATTCGCGGTCGTTTCCAACGTAAATAAAATCGTTATTGTCGTCGCCGATAACGGCGATAAGTGCGCCGGTCGGCACGCTCTTAAGAAGTTTCGATTCGTCTTCGAGCGTATATGAGCCGGAAGGACCGGTTTTCTGCCCCTTGCCGAGCGAGACCTCGCCGACGCCGATGATCCTGATTTTCTGACCTTTCTTGACGACCCAACCGGAATTCGTCCAGCCATTTGCCGTGTTGTCCGCCAGAACATTTACGTTGATTACGATCGGCGCGATTGAACCGGTCGGTGTTGGTTTCGAAATAGACGGTTTCTGCGGTTCGACGGGGTTTGGTTTTTCGGTTTGAATTACGCGAACCGGCTCACTCGTTTTTGTCTCCGTATAGACCGGCTCGTTCTTGACCGCGACTTTAGTTTCGACGGGCTCGTTTTGATCGAACTCGATCGATTCGATCTCGCTTGCGTCGAACGTAAACTCGCGCTTTCGCGTCCCTTCGCCAACCGTAACGGTGAATTTACCGCCGCTGAATCCGGTAATCCTGCCCTTAACCGTGCTTCCGTCTTTAAGCCGGATCGTATCGCCCAACGCGATCGTTGCGAACAGCGCGACCAACGCAGCGACAATAAAAATACGCGACAAAAAATTTTTACAATTCATTACTACACCTCAATAAAGCACGATTCATTCAAATACGAAAAAAAGTTCAACCAGCCGGAATATGGATGCGACACGGGTTTTTTCGGTTGTAAGTTTTCCGGCAAAAAATACTCTTCCGACATTATACAACCGCAATCAAGCGCATGAGCATTTTTGAAGAAAAAGTTTCGTAAAAAAGAGAATCGGATTTCGACAAAATGATTCAAAAGACCTGATTTTTCAGTATTGGGCCAATTTAGATTTGTTCGTGTGATTTCGTGTATAGTTCTTTGTTTTTATCATGATTGCAACTCTCCCAAAAGTTCCAGTGGCTCTACAAATGGCGGAACGAACAACCCAGGATCGGGCGTTTGCAAAATTCTGTTTTGTTTTTAGGCAGAATCAATTCACCCCGATTCTGAATACGGCAGTTATCTCGGCTTGAGGCGATGACACTGCAGCTTTCAGCAAGCGAGATCTATGTCGAAAGCTCAAACGAATAGACCGGAAAGCCGATCGTCTGGTACCAAATAGATCGAAAGGGAACAAAACGCCGCTTCGAACGCGGCACCTTTGGCATCAACGTCAAACACCTAAACGCCGGCCCGTTTTTGTAGTGTCTCTGGGCTTGCCCGGATGCAGTGCGGCGAGGCTCGCCTCGCC
>JBOGOW010000430.1:0-3611 GCA_050748285.1 Pyrinomonadaceae bacterium | reverse complement strand
AAAACCTTTGGCAAACAAGGATGCGAAAATCTATTTCCACAACTTTTGACACGAACTCATTTGGCTCTATTGGATCATAGTTTGTTGGTCGCGGTTTGTGAAGGATCTTTTTGACCACTTTTTGTACTTCAAAAGACCTCACTCCCAACGATTCTTTATTAATGTCCCGTCGTCCTTCAAGTAGTAAGACCTCATCTAGGCCTTTTTCAATAAGCATCCATTCACGCTTACCCGACAATTGCAGTGTGGCAGTTGGTCGCGAAACTAAGCCTGCTTTTGCCAAAGAATCGGCCGGACGAAACAAAAGCCTATGCCATAGAAGTGAATGAACAGTTCGATTTTCCTTGCGATATATCCGTTCCAACGTTGCAAACCGCTGTTCTTGATTTAGTCCAAATTGATCAGCGATCTCTTCCACAATTTCCGCCCCGGTGGCGAACTCTTTTATAACACCTCGATTACGCAATAAAGCTATTAAAATACAAGTTTCCACCTCCGCCTTGGCAGGCATACGAAGATCTTCTAACATTTTGCCTTCGTAACTCATTTTTCAAATACCGACACGTTGTAGGACTGTTTTTCCAAACCACCAGCGACCCTAAAAGTGCCTGAAGATCTCAAGACCTCGAATAACTCATCTGCAATCGGTAGAAACCAATCGACATACTCGTGCTGCGAAATGCCTCCATACGTATTTTTTCTGCGCTCTGCGTATGGCGGAGACGTAAAAATCAGGTCGATTGAATTTGGGGGAAGATTTGAAAGCTGCACTTTTGCATCGCCTGAAAACAGTGTGATTTTTGGTTTCATAGGAAATCCGATCTTTCAATGTAGATGAAGTATATCGTATTTCAAAAATGAAACGAACAGGTTAGTACGGCAACCAGACTTGGAAAGGTCTAAAATTCATTGTCACGGAAATACCGAATCGCACGTCCACGATGTGATAATCACTAAAGAAGCGGCGAACTATCGAATCGTATCTTGATCAACCGATTTGAGACGCAAGCTCATCCCATTCCATGTAAAGCGTTTCGACGTTCGAAATCGTACTGCTATGTTCGAGATTAAGATCATTCAATTTCTCAAATTCCGCAGCGATTTCGGGCTCGGACATTTTTTTGATCAGTTGTTTCGCTTTTTGCTCCAGATCGCCGATCTCTTGTTCGATTTGACTGATACGTGTTTCGATTTGAATACGTTGGTTTTTCGAGAGCGCCACATTTGGCTTATTAGTATTTTCCGATGACCGTCCATTAGGGTTGGATAGATCAGCCGCGAATGCAGATTTTTCACGCAACTTCCAATCGTGATACTCGGTATAATCTCCATTGTAAACATCTACCGTTCCGTCATCAGTGAACGCGAGAATTTGCGTTACGATCTTGTCGAGGAAAAAGCGGTCGTGGGAGACGGTGATTATCGTGCCGTCGTATTGATCGAGCGCGTCTTCCAGGGCTTCGCGAGCGGGGATGTCCAAATGGTTAGTAGGTTCGTCGAGAATCAGAACGTTCTTTCGCGAATAGATCAGCTTCGCAAGCGCGAGCCTTCCCATTTCGCCGCCGGAAAGATCGCCGACGGATTTAAAAACATCTTCGCCGTAAAATAAAAACCGTGCAAGAAACGAACGCAGCTCGCCGTTGTCGGCCATCGGTGCGACTCGTCTGAGTTCCTGGATCACTTCGTTTCGCGGTTCGAGGTCCTGGAGGTTTTGGGAATAGTATCCGATGTCGATCTTCGTTCCCCAGAGCAGCGTGCCGCCGAGTTCGCGTATCTCGCCCAACAGCGTTTTTAGCAGCGTCGTTTTTCCGGTTCCGTTCGCTCCGATGATGCCCAGCGTCTCACCGCGAAGCAGCGAGAAATTGATATTCTCGGCAAGAATATTATTCCCGTAGCCGATCCGAATTTCTTCGGCTTTCAAAACATTTGTTCCGGCGCGTTCTACTTTTTTCAAATTAAAATTTCCACCGCTTTTTTCATTCGCTACGGAATCGAGCCGTTCGATCCGATCGAGCATATTGCGGCGGGATTTCGCCTGTTTCGTTTTTTGTCCTTCGAGATTCTTGCGGATGAATTCCTGCGTTTTCGCGATCATCGCCTGCTGATTATCGAATTCGCGTTTTTTCTGTTCGCGGCGAAGCTCGCGCTCGATCAAAAATTTTGAATAATTACCTTTATAATCGACCGCCTTTCCGTTTTCGATCTCGACGATCCGCTTGCAGGTGCGGTCGAGAAAATATCGGTCATGGCTGATCACGACATACGCCTTATCGTAATTTTGCAAAAATTCTTCTAGCCATTCGACGGCATTTACATCGAGGTGATTTGTCGGTTCGTCGAGAAGAAGCACGTCTGTGTCGGAAAGCAGCAAACGCGCCATTCCGAGACGATTTTTCTGACCACCGGAAAGAATGGCTGTATCTTCACTCCACGAATCTTTTTCGAAACCGAGACCCTGCAATACAGACTCCGCTCTCGCCGCGTATGTAAATCCATCTGCCTGCTCGAAGGCAATCTGCAAATCGGCGTATCGATTCAAAATTTCGTCCGAATGGTCGGTTTCCATTCGCTTTTCGAGAATGCGCATCTCGGCCTCGATATCATGGATCGTTTTGAACGCGGAAAGCGCAGCGGTGTGTACCGTTTCTCCCAAAGAAAAATCGACGTGCTGATCTAGCAGGCCGAGCTTTAATCCGTTTATCTTTACTACGTCGCCGGAATCGGCGGATTCGGTGCCTATCACCATCCGGAAGACTGTTGTCTTTCCTGCCCCGTTTCGTCCGACAAGCCCGACGCGTTCGCCCGGATTTATCTGAAACGAAGTTCCGCGCAGAACCTCGTTCCCCGCGAAAGATTTATAGACATTGGAAAGCCTGAATAACATTGCGCAAAAAAAAACCACCGGCATTTGTCGATCATTCGTGCCCGCTTTCGAGCATTTTGGATCGCCGCAGGCCGATGGATTTATCTTAAACTAAATTACTTATTTGAATTCGCCGCAGCGTTTGTATTCGCCGCCGGCTTCGCATTCGCCGCGGGTTTTGCAGCATTCGAATTATTAGCCGCATTATTGCCGGCATTAGAAATATTCGTATTCGCCGCATTGGCATTCGCCGCCGGTGAATTTGCGTTGGCCGGTGTTGCCGCAACAGCCGGACGAGCACCGCTCAATTCGTTCGGATTCGCGACAACCTTTTTCGCAAGATAATTCTCGATCTTCGAATCGTTCATCGCGATCGCCTGATACGACGCCGCGAGAAGCTGTTTGCGCGAATTGATCAAATAATCGGTTATCTCCTGTCGAACGCCGGGCGTCTCGAGCGTACGCTCCTCGTCCGTTTCCTGTTTTCGCTGCAGTTTTATGATCAAATATCGACCCTCGAACGGAATGAGTTGCGGAAATATTTGTCCGTTCTGGAGCTTTGCCATCACTGCTTCGGCAAAGCCTTGTGGAAACGACTGCTTCATCTCTTCTTCGCTGAAATAGCGCCAATCGCCGCCTTTGAACTTGGTATCGGCATCCTCACTGCTTTCCCGTGCGACGGTCGCAAAATCGGCTCCCTGCAGCAAACGCTGTCCAACCTCTTTTGCCTTGGTCTGCGCTTCGATGT
>JBOGOW010000429.1:0-3637 GCA_050748285.1 Pyrinomonadaceae bacterium | reverse complement strand
TAGCAATACCGAGGAACTGAATGCGCATCAAAACGGCGACAGCCTGGAAAGCCGCTGTCGAAAATATCTGAATATGGGTTTCCGACTCGCCCCGGTGGGTGATCACGACAATCATCGTTCAAACTGGGGTCGTCATACTGCCGCAAGGACCGGCGTTTGGTCAAATGGACTATCCCCGGCCGAGTTCGTTGAAGCCTACAAGGAGAGAAGAGTTTTTGCGACGGAAGACAATGAGATGTCCGTGGCGTTCCTCACCGAAAATAAATGGATGGGGTCAGTGATCCGTGTGCCAAACGCTGGCGAGGTAAGAACCTTCAAAGTATTTGTTGACCAAGGAGCAGACACAGATTCAGGCGAAATTCAAAACGAAGGACCATATCTTGTCGAACTTATCGTCGATGACGGTCCGGGCGGACCGGCCGCTCGTGTCAGGAACATCGTCTCTAACGGCCAATCCGTCGGCTCGATCTTTGTTCAAACCGGTGAAGCGGTGGAGTTCACGTACCGTGTACGACCAGGCACCTATTGCTATATCCATGTCACTGAGATGGGTGGGAAGGACTCAGATCGTAAGCAGGCAGATGCTTGGACGGCGCCTTTTTTCTTTACGTCCTGATGGATTTATTAGCATGACCGAAACTGAAAACAAAAATACCGGCGAATCGATTTATGGGCCACTCGGCGAGATTGCGTTAACCCTCTCAGGAGGTGGATATAGGGCTGCAGCGTTCCACCTAGGAAGTCTTAGCATGTTACACGAGCTTGGTCTTCTTCAGGATGTGACCAGACTGTCTACAATCTCGGGAGGTACGATCACGGGAGTGAAGTATGTTCTCGAATTAAGAAGACACCCTCAGCTAGATTTCGGGAAGTTTGAAAGGGACCTGCGTGATTTTTACGCCAAGACGAATGTTACAGCAAAAGCCGTGAGCGGACTCTTGAAAACGACTTCGTCGAACGGCGAGAGCTTGATGCCAAGTCTTATTCGTTCGGCGGCAAGTGTATACGCTAACAAAGACTTTGTTGGACATGAAACGTTTGGCTCCATCCGCCGAGCTGGATTCGGAATTAAGGAGATTTCCTTCAATGCAACGGATTTCTTTTCGGGGACGCGATTCCGGTTTCAGTTTAGTCACCGCCCCAACATTTACACGGGGAGCGTATCCGGTGACGTGCCGGAAGATGTGAGTGACAAGATCCGCCTTGCCGACATCATTGCCGCTTCGTCATGCTTCCCAGGAGGATTTGAGCCGATCTTTTTCCCGGCCGATTTCATGTGGCCGGAACCGATCGAAAACATAAGAGCGAGTCTAAAGCGTAAGTTTTCACCAGATGTCCCGCTTATGGATGGCGGTATTTTCGATAATCAAGGCATCGACAGCCTTAAACGTTTCCTTGACAGAAAAGATGGCAGCACCAATCTTTTCGTAATCTCGGATTCATCACCAAGATGTCCAAAAATCTACGATCGTAAATCGGAGCAGAGAAGGCGCTGGCTACCCCTCTGGCTGATAGTTGTATTTGCAACTTTCCTATTTGTCTCTGCCGGCATGTCAATTCTAGCCCTTTTGTACGACGGAATCTTTCTTTGGCGGAGCGGTCAATTGGGAATTGGACATGCAACCGTGAGCTACTTATTGCCCATTCTGTCGGCACTAATAGTCTTTGGCGTGCTCGGTCTCGGTTTTGGGCTGTTCCTGGCGAAAAGAGCAAAGGCTGAAGTGCATATTGGTGGAGTGAACGGATGGTTACGAGTTTTACGACTTACCGTCCCCGAAGCGATCGAGTTTGGGGTCGCAAGAATTTGTTCGGTTTTGGCAATGACTTCGAACGTATTTATGAGTCGCATCCGGTCGCTTGGATTTACAAGCGTGTATTCTGACAAAGAGCTAAATCCTTTTGTGCTTTCAAACCTGATCTACGATCTGGACGACGAGAAGCTCTGGAAAAATAAAGTGCCGCCACAGTACTTTCCGAAAAAGCGAATTAGAGATATAGCACTCGATGCGGAGAGTTATGATACGACTCTGAATTTTGAAAATGAGGAGGATTCGCTGGATAAGCTCATCGCATGCGGCAAATCAACTATGTGTTTCAACATATTGAGATACCTACTATACATAAGAAAAAGCGAAGCTGATATCAGGGGCACTCCATTGAACCTTTTGTTAGAGCGTGTAAAAATAAACTGGGTGGAACAAAACCAAGACTGACACTCTAATCTCTCCCGAATATCCTGCATTACTTTTCTTTCATGCACTTCCCAAGGATTGATTGCGGTTCGCGAACTCGTGATCATTAACTTGAAGCCGGGAACCTCACACTTCAAGTATTGAAAAGCCCTAATGATGGATGACGGGCTTGCAACTCCCTTCCACAGTTTTGCATGAAGTAACGTACGCCTCGACAAACGATTTTGTAGGTTCCGGTCCGTCCACGTATAGAACAATCAGCGCCCCGACAGCGCAGTAACCTAAACTTATTGCGAGTCCACCAAAGAACCAAAGAAGGAAGGGGAGATTTTGGCCATGATAATTCGTAGTTATCCATACACTTTGCCCGAGCTTTTTGGTGTACATCGGGAACATGGCGAAATCGGGTAGATCGGGTATTAAATCGGGTACCGAGTAGGCGGAGTCAAAAAAACTACTATTTTGCATTAATGAAAGAACTAAAAATACTGATAACGCAAGAATATTTGGGCTTAATGCACATCGCGCCGGTACCGATGGGCGTCGCAAGGTGACATGTCGTTAATTCGGAGTTTCAAAGATTGTGTTTCCTGTACTTCCCATGAATAATGCGAAAAAAAACAGGTCCGAATCGTCATTGCGGCTGCTCTTTGACACGATTATTGAACCGGTGCATTGTTTAAACAGACTTCTGCAGGGACGTTGCGCAAAAAGTATTTCCGGTTTTTTTTCGACAACGCTATTGACGCTCTAGGGGTGGCAATTTAGATTGAGCGAGTGAGACATAAATGCAAGAAAACGAGATTAAGATCAGGCCCCTGACGCATTGTAGCGCTGCGGGTGAGCTGTTACGCCGATCTTCGGAAGTCGAAAAGCAGATCGGGGCGGCAATAGGCATTGACGCCGCTGACCTGATCGACAAGGTGCGGATCCCCGGGCACGACGAGCCCAGCTTTGTCCAAGAAGAACCCCTCGTACACCTAACGCGGAATTTTCATCGGCAGGGTGACGAATCCATGGTAGAGCCGTTGGTTTCCGAGCTTATCCGACGTATCAGCAAAAAGGTCGATCATTCGGTGAGGATCCACCTAGACCCCGCCCTTGTCGATGAGTGCTACAGGGATGTCGTCGTCGCCGTAATAGCCGGCGTGTTAGAGATTGAGACCGATAAAGAAGATTTTGCTGAGGTTCGTTTTTGGCCCTGGCTCAAGTGGAAGATACTCGGGGTACTACGGACCCACTTAAAGCGTCAGCGTGAGCGGGACCTCACAGATTCGCTCACGGAATTTGAGGACAGCGGAGAGGACGAGATTTCCAAACGATTGCCCCCTGTCCTTGTAGACCCGCGGGTTTTGCCCGACGTCAAGGCAGACCTGTTAGAGGCACTCGATCTGCTTACGGACAAGGAGCGAACTGTCTATATAATGCGTCATGTGTACGGGCTG
>JBOGOW010000428.1:0-3639 GCA_050748285.1 Pyrinomonadaceae bacterium | reverse complement strand
GGCCTGCGCGTAAGCAAGGGCGATATGTGAACGGTTTTGTTACGCCCTAGCTAAAAGCGCGGGCTAATGCAAAATCAATTGCTTGTGAACAAGTTTTATGGTCAAGCTACTAAGGGCATGCGGTGAATGCCTTGGCACTTTAAGACGATGAAGGACGTGAAAAGCTGCGATAAGCGACGGTTAGGAGCACCTATCCATTGACCCGTCGATCTCCGAATGGGGGAACCCTTTAAACTACTGCCTGAATTCATAGGGCAGAAAGAGTCAACTCAGGGAAGTGAACCATCTCAGTACCTGAAGGAAAAGAAAACAACAGTGATTCCGTAAGTAGCGGCGAGCGAACGCGGAACAGCCTAAACCAGTAGGGCTTGCTCTATTGGGGTCGTGGGACCAGATATAACGGATTGCGAAGATTAGGGGAAATGTGTGGAAAAGCACACCATAGAGCGTGATAGTCGCGTACCCGAAAATCATCAATATCCATTCTGGCACCCGAGTAATGCGGGACACGAGGAATCTTGCATGAATTCGCCGGGACCATCCGGTAAGGCTAAATACTCTAAAGTGACCGATAGTGAACCAGTACCGTGAGGGAAAGGTGAAAAGAACCCCGGTGAGGGGAGTGAAATAGTACCTGAAACCGCATGCTTACAAGCAGTCGGAGGCCGCAAGGCTGACGGCGTGCCTTTTGCATAATGAGCCGGCTAGTAGATGTCACAGGCAAGGTTAAATGATAATTGAGCCGAAGCGAAAGCGAGTCTTAATAGGGCGTTTAGTCTGTGGTATCTGGACGTGAAACGGGATGATCTAGGCATGGGCAGGTTGAAGCGTGGGTAACACCACGTGGAGGACCGAACCAGTTAAGGTTGAAAACTTTTTGGATGACCTGTGCCTAGGGGTGAAAGGCTAATCAAATTCCGTGATAGCTCGTTCTCGTCGAAATATCTTTAGGGATAGCCTCGTACTTAGCATTGTGGTGGTAAAGCACTGACTGGACTAGGGGCCTCACAAGGTTACCGAATTCAATCAAACTCTGAATGCCATAAATGTGTGTGCGGGAGTCAGACTGCGGGTGCTAAGATCCGCGGTCGAGAGGGAAAGAACCCAGACCGACAGCTAAGGTCCCGAAGTGATAGTTAAGTGGAAAAGGAAGTGGGGAAGCACTGACAGCCAGGAGGTTTGCTTAGAAGCAGCAATCCTTTAAAGAAAGCGTAATAGCTCACTGGTCAAGTAGCCCTGCACCGACAATATAACGGGGCTTAAACTATCCACCGAAGCTTTGGATGAATTTATTCATGGTAGACGAGCATTCTGTAGCTGTGAAGCGGTTCCGTAAGGTCCGTTGGAGCAATCAGAAAAGACTTTGTCGGCATTAGTAGCGATAACGTATGTGAGAACCATACGCACCGAAAACCTAAGGTTTCCTGCGTCAAGTTAATCTGCGCAGGGTTAGTCTGTACCTAAGGCGAGGCCGAAAGGCGTAGTCGATGGAGATCCGGTTAATATTCCGGAACCATGGGTATGTGATGTGGGTTGACGCAAATGGGTAGTCAAGACAGCAGATGGATGCTGTTGAAGTAAATAGCCCGTCGTTTAGGCAAATCCGGACGACATAAGGGTAAATACGCGGACGAAAGTACAGAACTTCGGTTCTGGAACAAGTTGATGACCCCAGCTGCCGAGAAAATTCCCGTTCATCTATACATACTCCACTGGCAGTACCGCAAACCGACACAGGTAGGTGGGATGAGAATTCTAAGGTGCTTGTGAGAACCCTCGTTCAGGAACTCGGCAAAATGTACCCGTAACTTCGGGAGAAGGGTAGCCGTGTTCACCAAGAACACGGTCGCAGAGAAATGTTTCAGGCGACTGTTTAACAAAAACACAGGTCTCCGCAAAGTTGTAAAGACAACGTATGGGGGCTGACGCCTGCCCAATGCTGGAAGGTTAAAAGGAGTGGTTAGCCGTAAGGCGAAGCTGCGAATTGAAGCCCCAGTGAATGGCGGCCGTAACTATAACGGTCCTAAGGTAGCGAAATTCCTTGTCGGGTAAGTTCCGACCTGCACGAATGGCGTAACGATCTGAAAGCTGTCTTAACGAGGGACACAGCGAACTTGTAGTACCGGTGAAGATGCCGGTTTCCCGCATCAAGACGGAAAGACCCCGTGCACCTTGACTACAACTTGATAGTGATTTCGGGCAAATAATGCGCAGGATAGGTGGGAGGCTTTGATGTCAGGCTTTTGGGCTTGGCGGAGCCAATGGTGAGATACCACCCTTTATTTGTTTGGACTCTAACCTCGACCCGTAATCCGGGCTAGGGACATTATCAGGCGGGTAGTTTGACTGGGGCGGTCGCCTCCTAAAGAGTAACGGAGGCGCTCGAAGGTTGGCTCAGGCTGTTTGGAAATCAGCCGCAGAGTGTAAACGCATAAGCCAGCTTAACTGCGAGACATACACGTCGAGCAGGTACGAAAGTAGGAGTTAGTGATCCGGCGGTCGCTTATGGAAGTGCCGTCGCTCAACGGATAAAAGGTACGCCGGGGATAACAGGCTGATCCTGCCCAAGAGTCAAATGGGGCTCCCCGCACAAGCGATTGTGCGGTAAACAGTGGCTCATATCGGTGAAACCCTTAAAATTTAAGGGCAATACCGAGGGAAGGAAATTTGTCGTGGAAACCCGTTTCGCAAAAGATGCTCGAATGGTCAGGCTAACATCGACGCAGACTGAACTGATTTTAGGTTCTCTGCTGGGCGATGGATATTTGATGCCAACTACATCAGGTTTCTGCTTCCGTGTTAATCACGGTTTGAGGCAAAGGAGTATGTTGATTGGAAATTCAAATTGCTTGCAAATTTCGTGCGGACGCCACCGCGTGTCAGTAGAAAGTGTTATTACTTTCGAACCATTACCCATCCAGAATTTTCAGATTTAAGAAATTTGTTTTATCTGGATAACCGCAAAATAATCCCGACAGAGTTTTTATTTGAAAACTTTTCGGAATTAAGTCTTGCGGTATGGTTAATGGATGACGGCGCGGCGGACGGCAATCAAATGCGAATAAACACACAATCATTTACTTTTGAAGAAAATGAATTGTTGTTGGGTTTGTTACGAGCTAAGTTTGGAATCGAGGCAACGATTAATCGAGACAAAGATAGATATCGATTGAGAATTGCCAACGCAAGCATGGAACGGATGATGAAGATCGTTGTTCCGCATGTGATTCCAGATATGCTATACAAATTTCCCCTGTAACGACTTCTCGAAAAATGACTCGAGAGATGATAGTCACTATCTTATAGAAGATAAATTTAAGGCTTTCATAATACGCCACCAACTCGAAAGAGTTGAAGGTATAGTCTGCGCTGTAAGTAATTACAGAGTGTCACATCGACGGCAGGGTTTGGCACCTCGATGTCGGCTCATCATATCCTGGGGCTGAAGAAGGTCCCAAGGGTTCGGCTGTTCGCCGATTAAAATGGTACGTGAGCTGGGTTCAGAACGTCGCGAGACAGTTCGGTCCCTATCTGTGGTGGGCGCAAGTAAATTGAGAGAACATGACCTTAGTACGAGAGGACCGGGTCGTACGTACCGCTGGTGTATCAGTTGTGCCGCCAGGTGCAATGCTGAGTAGC
>JBOGOW010000427.1:0-3640 GCA_050748285.1 Pyrinomonadaceae bacterium | reverse complement strand
TTCCATGAGCAATACTTTCGCTGGAATCAGGCCACTTGACGTCCCGGCTTTTGTGATCGCTGAGTTTATCGCTGCGGCCGCTGCTGTGTTTCTCGTCCGTTGGCTATTTAATAATTCAGATGAAAAAAAAACCCGAGTCCTGATACTTTGCACCGGAAATTCGGCACGAAGCCAGATGGCCGAGGGCATTTTGCGGTCGATCGCCGGTGATAAATTCGATGTTGAAAGCGCCGGTGTCTCTCCTTCAAATGTTCGTCCAGAAGCTGTCAAAACAATGAATGAGATCGGGATAGATATCTCAGGTCAACGTTCGAAATCGGTCGAAGAATTTACCGGCGCTACGTTCGATTTTATGATTACCGTCTGCGACAACGCTCGTGAAATATGTCCGATCCTTCCTGGAAATGCGGTGAAGATACATCATAATTTCGAAGATCCGCCGGCCGTCGGTGCAGCCAGTCATGAAGAAACGATGGAAATATTTCGCCGCGTTCGTGATGAAATCCACGATTTTCTGATAAAGTTTTCGCACGGGAACTGATTCACGGATGTTCGAGTCATCAGAGGTGAAAGAACAAAAGCACGGTGCCGCATTCTGGTTTAAGATCGGCGGCGGCGTGATAGTTCTGCTTGTTATATTGAACACGTTTCGCGTGAATTTGCCGGAGGCGGCAGAACCCGCGCCTCTGCCCTCGATCCATACCGAAGGAAAGATCGCGGACGGACGAACCGTGATAGAGCCTGGTGGTTTTTGGTCGTATCGCGTTAATTTTAACTATTCGGCGGCCATCAAAGGTTACTATCGAGTCGCGGGCGGACGACCGAAAATAACTTTTGTTATCCTCGACGCAGCAAATTTTGAAAAGTGGTCATCCGGTTCTGAGTTTTTGGGCGAGACCTCGATACGCGATCTTGCCAGCGGCCAGTTCGAACGAAAACTGAATGCCGGTGAATACTTTCTCGTTTTCGATAATCGGAATTCGCAAAATCCGGCGGTTTTGGATCTGTCGATCTGGGTCAAATGATCGAGCCCGTCATGTTTCGACCGCGCGGGTTTTCACTCCGACGACTTTGCCGTCTTTGTCGATTCCTAAAACATAGATATCAATATTGATATTTCCAACACGAAAAACTTTTAGATCTCTGAGCTCTTTTTTTAGAATTTTTTCGAGTTTTGAAAAGCCCCTTGCGTTTTTCTTCTGTCTCGAACCGAACCATTCCTTTTCCGTGGTTAGGCGTTTAAAGAAATCATCCGCATCGGCCACGACCAACGGATTTTTCGGTTTTGCCCCAGCGGCTTCAGGCATTGGTGTTGCGAACAGGCTTTCGTTTCTTTTTCCAAAAACCGGTGCAACCGGCGCGTCGGTTTCGCTGATATACACTAGGTCTTGGCAGACGCGCTCAAGAAGAGATCGAAACTCGTTGTTGGGTTTTTCTTTTTTTTTTTCCATTAGAAAAAAAATTAGCTAAAAATTGTAATTTTTTGCATCGATTCGGGACTTAAATTCGGTCAAAAACTGTTTGGAATTATGGTCAAATTATTGCATAAAAAAGAACTTAAAGGCGCGAATGTAACTAAAAAGTTTTCTGTGGATTTCTATTTGCAATGATGTTTCCTCTGTGTTAATCTGACTCCCGCTTTCAAATCTGTCGCCCCTGTAAAGCGTTGTAAATAAATAACTTAAAGTTGCACTTTAAGTTAGTAAAACCTTTCCACAGGGTTGTGGAAAAAGGTGTGGAAATCGCGCCGAAGCCTTGTTTTCAAACGGCGAAACACGAGCGTTTCCTTCTGGTGGGCAGTAGTAAAAATGCAGCCGCCCGTGCCGTTGCCGCATCGGTCAATCGCAGCATTGCGGCCTAAAGGCTGTTGAAGTTTTGTAATTCTATTTTCAGGATATTTTTTGGAACCTAAAACCGCTAAAACTTCTGTCTGGAACGACGTACTCTCGGCGGCGAGCAAACGGCTCGAACCCCAGGTTTTTGACACTTGGTTTGGCCGCACCACTTTTGAAGGCGTCGATGCCGATTCGCGAACCATTCACCTTGCTGCTGCCGATGTTACAAAAGATTGGGTCTCTATCTATTATACGGAAATGCTCGACGAGATTCTCGCCGGTCTTGGTTATGCAGATCACAAGATCGAATGGCGCATCGAGGATGAGGAACCGACGGGAGAAGCGGACGAATTATTTTTCGATATTCCGAACGACCCGACAAGGTCGATCGTAACAAAATCGGCTCCGGTAATTGTTTCAGATTTGGTCGAAAGTTCGCTGAATCCGAAATACACGTTTGAGAAATTTGTTGTCGGCACCTCTAACCAGTTTGCACACGCCGCCGCAAAAGGAGCAGCTGACACGCCGGGCAAAAGCTACAACCCGCTATTCCTATACGGCGGCACCGGTCTCGGTAAAACACATCTTATGCACGCGATCGGGCATTCGATCCAGGATCATAGCAAACATCTGCGCGTAGCTTATGTAACGAGCGAGAAATTCATGAACGAGCTGATCAACGCGATCCGTTATGACAAGACCGACGCGTTTCGAGAAAAATATCGATCGATCGATGTGCTGTTAATGGACGACGTCCAGTTCTTTGCCGGCAAGGAGCGCACACAGGAAGAGTTTTTTCATACATTCAACACGCTTCATAACAACCAAAAACAGATCGTCATATCGAGCGACTGTCCGCCGCGCGAGATTCCGACCTTGGAGGAGCGTTTGCATTCGCGTTTCGAATGGGGATTGATCGCGGATATCGAACCGCCGGACCTTGAAACAAAAATCGCCATTTTGAAACGAAAGGCCGATATGGACGGCATCGATCTGACGGATGAGATCGCTATATTTATCGCCAGCAAGATAAAGAGCAACGTCCGCGAGCTTGAGGGTTCGCTGCTGCGGCTTGTGGCTATCGCTTCGCTTCGCGGTGTTCCGATCTCGAAAATGGTTGCTCAGGAAGCGATGAAGAATATCATCGACAGCGAGCGTGCCGAGGGGCTTACGATGGAACGCATCGCCCGCGTCGTCGCCACACATTACCAGATGACGGTCGAAGAACTTAAATCAAAGAGCAACAGCCGTGCAATCGCGATGCCGCGGCAGGTTGCAATGTATCTTTGTAAACGATTGACGCGACACAGCTATCCGGAGATCGGCCGCGAGTTTGGAGGCAAGCATCATACGACCGTGATGCACAGTTTTGACAAGATCGATAACCTTACAAAATCGGATCGCGTTTTCCACAATACGATCAGTTTGCTTATCGATAGTCTTTGCAATTAGTTAAAGGATTTTTGACCCGATAAGCGAAGTTTCATTTTCCACAAGGAAGCGGTTTGGATGACACGGTAAGTTAAATGATTATAATAGTTTACAAAAGAATTTACACATTTCCGAAATGTTATAGGAATATTAACTGTGGAAGTTGGTGGAAAACAGGAGAGACAAATAGTTTTCCTCATGATTAAGCAGTTTTCCACAAGTTTTCCACATTTCCTGTGGACGGAAAACAATAGATTTTATAAGGATTTCCGGCACTTATACACAGTTCCACAGTCCCTATTACTAATACTATTGATTTATATCAGATTTGAACTTAATAGAAAGAGTAAAACAGATGAAACATGAAACAACGT
>JBOGOW010000426.1:0-3644 GCA_050748285.1 Pyrinomonadaceae bacterium | reverse complement strand
CTTTCTTTAAACGTGCGGCCGATCGCCATCACTTCGCCGACCGATTTCATCTGTGTCCCGAGCACATCTTCGGCGCCGGGAAATTTCTCGAACGCCCATTTCGGGATTTTCGTTACAACATAATCGATGGTCGGTTCAAACGATGCCGGAGTTTTCTTCGTGATGTCGTTTGGGATTTCGTCAAGCGTGTAGCCGACGGCGAGCTTTGCGGCGATCTTGGCAATCGGAAAACCGGTCGCCTTGGACGCCAATGCCGACGAACGCGAAACGCGTGGATTCATCTCGATTATCCTGACTGCACCATCTGCCGGATTGACGGCAAATTGAATATTCGATCCGCCCGTTTCGACGCCGACCTTGCGGATGCATTTGATCGACATATCGCGCAAGGTTTGATATTCGACGTCCGTCAGCGTTTGCGCCGGTGAGACCGTGATCGAATCGCCGGTGTGCACGCCCATCGGGTCAAAATTTTCTATCGAGCAAATAATGACTACGTTGTCGTTCAGATCGCGCATCACTTCGAGTTCGTACTCCTTCCAGCCGAGGATCGATTCTTCTACCAAAATCTGCGAAACCGGCGACGCGGCCAGGCCGCCTTTTGCGATCTCTTCAAATTCTTCGGGGTTATAAGCCGTGCCGCCGCCGGTGCCGCCAAGCGTAAAAGCAGGCCGAATGATAGCCGGAAATCCCGTTTCTTCGACAATGACTTTTGCTTCTTCCCAAGTGTGTGCAAAACCTCCTTTCGCCGAGGGAATCCCGATCTCATCCATCGCCTTTTTGAAAAGCTCGCGGTCCTCGCCGACCTTGATCGCGTCGATATTCGCACCGATCAGTTTGACGCCGAATTTATCGAGAATTCCCTGTTCGTAAAGCTCGACCGAAAGATTCAATCCTGTCTGTCCGCCGACCGTCGGAAGCAAAGCGTCAGGCCGTTCTTTTTCGATGATCGCGGAAACGGTTTCAAGCGTCAGCGGTTCGATATACGTGCGGTCGGCTATTTCAGGATCGGTCATTATCGTCGCCGGATTCGAATTGACGAGTACGACCTTAAAACCTTCCTGCTTCAAAGCGCGACATGCCTGCGTTCCGGAATAATCAAACTCGCAAGCCTGGCCGATAACGATCGGACCTGATCCGATAATTAAAATCTTATGAATGTCCGTTCTTTTGGGCATAGTCAAATTTTTGATTATAGAAAAAAAAATGCGGTTATTCGAGCCGCATTTCGTGATTTTGATAAATAAATGTAAAAGGCGCCCCGTTTTTCCGGGCCGCCTTTTGTGGGTGTTAAAGGTTACTGATCGTTGCCGTCGTGCCGTCAAATTTTGTGATATCGATCGAGAACGGCTCGTTATACGATGCGGCTCTATCCTGCAGGACGCTTAGACCGATCTGCTCACCTAACAGAATCGACCAATAGCTCGAACTGCGGAAGTGTATGCCTGCGTGGATTCCATGGCCAAATGTGACATTGTAAGCCAGCTTGTTTAGCTCGCCGTTGATGTCAATTGAGTTCCGATCTGAACCGGTGTAAGGATTCAAAGACAGGCCGTTCGGGCTTGGCTCGACCACATCGGTTCCGGCTGCCTGCAGCAGAGGCCGGAGCAGTTGGCTTCCGTTAAAGAAGAATTTTAACGCCGTTATGCATGCTCCGCCAACGGTGCCGTGTCCGGTCGGATAACACGGATGCGTTGGCGAACCTTCCGGAAAGGCCAGCGGCAGAAGATATGTGCCGGTGTTCGAGAATGTGCGGGCTAACCCGTCGGAATTTAAGACATCCGGGTGCAGTTCTGCCGAAGCTTGCGGCTGCGGGTTGGTGTTCGTCATTCTGGCGTGAATCAAAGCACCGTATTCCTCAGGCCGTTGTCGCAGGTCCTTGATCCACTTGTGATACCAGGCGCCTTTTAATGCCCGGGTAGCCATTTCCGCCAATGTTCCCGCCACGTCCGGTCCGCCAAGAGTAGCGAAGGCTTTTTGTGTCTGCGAGCCGATATAAGGATTGCCCGGATTTGGTGCAGCTCCAATTCCAGCCAATATTAGAAACGCAGTAAAATATGCCTGATACAGCACATCCACTCGCGTATAGGCGGTCAGGTCCCGGCCGTTTCTGACGTAACGGAATCTTGAATCGACCGGTATGGATTGCCCGGTGTCGCCGCCATTCTGCACCAATTGATAATCGCCGACCGAGGTCAAAAAGCTGCTGCCGGGCAGAAACGTCTGATACTGCTGGCTAAGCGGCTGCACGCCGAAAAATGTCGGCTGAACCATAAATTGCGACACATACGGCCCGCGGACATTGCCGTCACCGGAAACGAACCTGCCGCGAAACAGGTTTTGAGCTGTAACCGGAAACGGGAACTGATCGTTTGCCGGGCTTTGCAGGTAAGACATGCTGTTCATATCGGCAACCGCCCGTGCTACCTGCGCATTTGTCGAATATCTGCTGAATGGCACATCGGCCAGCAGAGCGCCCCAATAATGTTCCACCTGTTCTGCCGCGGTTTGAGCACTTCTGGTCGTTGGAGAGGGCGGAATCACGGTGGCAAACGCATCCAGACCCTCCAGATCAAATGCCAAAGCCACCTGCGGTCCGTTCAACCTTGCGTTGCCACCGCCTCCGGGCGTTCCCACCAGGATGTTTTCAAATCCCGCAAAGTTGCCATTTGAGAGTGCATTTCTCAAGCTGTTAAAAGCCCCCGCACTCGGTATGCCGAGTGAACTATGTAACAGTGCCTTGCTGTAGCTGCCGCTAAAGTCGCTGTATCGGGCCGCATCGCCATTGTCCGGCTGCACCCCAACGTCGATTCTCTCGGCCAAAGCCACATTTCTGCGGTATCTAAAGCTTCTGTCCGCACGGCTGCCTGAATTATATGGAACTACCGAAGCCTCGGCGGCCGACGATTTGCCGCCCAGAAACGGTTGGATTCCAACGGTACCGGCTACCGCGGCGGCCGCGGCAGTTTTTGTCAGGTGCCCGAGAAACCGACGCCTGTCAGTAGTATTTTGTAGTGGACTCTCGGCGCCTTCTGTTTCGACGCCTATTTCATTGTTTTTAGAGATTTCGTTCATTTATTTATTTGCTCCAATTGGGAAAGTCGATACGCGAATCTAGACCCAAAAAAGGGGAATTCGAGCATAAGAATTCGCAAAATCAGGCAACGCTGCCTGGTGACTTTTGTGAGGATGCAGTTAGTTAGGTGAGGAAATCGGCACACTTACGGTATGCGTAAGACAGTGCCGACTTTCCCGTTCTTGGCGAATCAAGGACTCGCGAAAAACAGAGAATATTTCGAAAGGCTGGAGGAAATTTACCTGAAAGTATTAGTTATGTCAAGTGCCGAAACGGGAGGATCAAGGAAGATTTAAGCTCCGTTTTCCGGACGGCAAACGTCGGCGGTTTTTTGCGTATCTGAAATAAAAAAATTCGTCGTCAATGCAAAACTATTTCGTGTGCCGACGCAGTGCAGCTATTACCAGGGGAAATCAGAAAATTCAACATGAAACCGCAAAATGAGGATGTCTGAAAAGTCACTTTTGAAGAATCTGTAACCACGAAGCAACTGTGTTAAAAGTCAAGTTCAAGACAGTAGTGGTTTGACTTGCCATGCTCGGTTATTTTTGAGGATGGCGTTTAGGGT
>JBOGOW010000425.1:0-3655 GCA_050748285.1 Pyrinomonadaceae bacterium | reverse complement strand
ATCTTTATCAGCACATCGGGTGCAGGCATGCGGCCCTGAAAGTAATTTCGAATCGTAGCATGCGGCACACCGACCCGCCGTGCGATCTCGGCCATTGTGGCGAATCCGAATATCTCGCTCAGACGTTTTGAGAATTCTTTATACATAAACTATATAAAACGTGTGTTTCGCGTCTTGTTTCAAATGCTACTACGCATTTTCCGAATTGCAAAGCTGTAAAGTTGCTTATTTACGATAGTTCGAGAGAGAATTTTGCATTCGATGAATCGCGAAACAAATCTTAAAAGTGTTTCAACGCGTTCTGAGCCGTGGGACATCATCGTTATCGGCGGCGGTGCGACCGGCGCCGGCTGCGCGCTTGATGCGGCCTCGCGTAGTTTCGATGTTCTGCTTCTCGAACAGCACGATTTTGGCAAAGGCACATCGAGCCGTTCGACAAAACTGATCCACGGCGGTGTGCGATATCTGCGGCAGGGAAATATTTCGCTCGTCCGCGAAGCACTAAAAGAGCGCGGCATTCTACTCAAAAACGCGCCGCACGTTGTTCATAAGCAAGAGTTTGTCATCCCGTGTTACAGCGTTTGGCAAAAGTATTTCTACGGTTTGGGTATGAAGATCTACGATCTTCTCGCAGGCACATACGGCTTGGGAAGTTCGCGGGTTTTGAATCAGTGCGAAATGCTCGAACAACTTCCGAATTTGGATCAAAAAGGACTCAAAGGCGGCGTACTTTACTACGATGGGCAATTCGATGACACTCGCCTTCTGATAGATATTTTACAAAGCGCGGACGCTCACGGAGCAGCGGTTTTGAATTACGCACGCGTAAACGCATTCGGCAAAGATAGCGATGGTGCGATAGAAAGCGTTGAGTTCATCGATGAAGAAACGGGAATCGAGCACACCGTTCGAACGCGTTCGATCATCAATGCAACCGGCGTCTTTTGTGATTCGCTTCGCGGGATGGCGGACGAAAACACTAAGCCGCTTCTTACATACAGCCAAGGAATTCATCTTGTATTCAACCGTAAATTTTTAGCAGGCGATGCGGCATTGATGATACCGAAAACAAGCGACGGCCGCGTGCTGTTCTGCATTCCGTGGAACGATCATTTGCTGGTCGGCACCACTGATACGCCTGTTGAATCTGCAAGACTTGAACCCAAGGCGCTGGATGCCGAGATCGATTTTGTATTGGAAACTGCCGGCGAATTCCTCGCAACGAAACCGACCCGCAGCGACGTTCTAAGTGTCTTTGCCGGTATTCGACCGTTGATCAAAAGCGGCCATTCCGAGAAAACATCGGCGCTTTCGCGCGGTCATGAAATTTTCGTTGATGCGTCAAAAATGATCACGATCACTGGCGGAAAGTGGACAACTTATCGCAAAATGGCCGAGGATGCGGTCAACAGAGCGATCGAAATTTCACACTTTGATCGAAAGCCGTGCATTACCGAAACTTTGAAGATTACTGAACAACTTGCGGGCTCGCTAGATCAAGTTGGCGAACTGCTTCATCCCGAACTGCCATACACATCCGCCGACGTCGTCCGCGCTGTCCGCGTTGAAATGGCCCGAACCGTCGAAGACGTTCTCGCCCGCCGCACGCGCGCTCTTTTTCTGAACGCAAAAGCGGCAACCGAAATGGCCCCAAAAGTTGCAGAGATAATTGCCGGCGAATTGGATAGCGACAAGGATTGGATCAAAGATCAGTTGGTCAAATATGAAAGAACAGCACAGGGCTTCATGATCGACAAAAGTCATTCTGCCCGCGAATTACGCTAATGAACGCGAATATAGGAAATACTTATTTGCCTTTGTATTTGCGTCCATTCGCGTAATTCGCGGGCAGAACTTTTTACAAAGTGTCAGTAGCCCGCACGTAAGTAAGGGCTCGTCTACACGACCAATTATTATTCGGTCGAAACCACTTCCTCACCATGCAGCGCGGCATTCAGCGTGTGCCAGCTAAGCGATGCGCATTTTACGCGTGCCGGAAATTCCAAAACACCGGCGAATATTTTCAGCTTGCCAAGATTATTTTCTTCAGTTTCAACATCGAGCTCGCCGGTGACCATCTTGTGAAACTCTTCGAAAATAGATTCTGCCTCTTCACGAGTTTTTCCTTTTACGGCCTGCGTCATCATCGACGCCGATGCCTTTGAGATCGCACATCCCGATCCTTTGAACGCAACATCGCTTACCGTATCTCCGTCCAACTTCACATAAACGCGCAACGCATCACCGCACAACGGATTTTTTCCATCCGCCGCACGATCCGCACCATCGATCTCGCGAAAATTACGCGGATTTTTGTTGTGCTCGAGGATCGTTTCCTGATATAGCTCGTTTAGTTCGGACATCTCAATAAATCTTATGGCGTTCGCCTTTATTCACTTCGCCGTTCTCGAATCCCTACGATTTGACCTGGTTAATTAGCGCAAAAAAACTGTCTGACGTCCCGCCAACTATACCGCCAAGCCCCAAAACCGTTCTTACCAAAACAATACCGATAAATATTCCTGTGGCAATGCAAACTACTTGCAGCATGGACATTTTTGGTCTTTCGTTGGTCATAAATTTTCTTATCCTCCTATTGCTTTTCGAATGCCTTCCCTTCTTTTCGCGCCTTTGCCCAAGTCATCGGGAAGAAATGAATATCGCCGCTCGTCTCTGCTTGTTCGACCCGGCTGAGGGCTTCGCGGATTATCCGTTTTTGCAGTTCCGCGTGAAACGGGACGCCGAAAAGATGGCCCATCATAAACGGCAAAAACATTGAGCGCGGCGGTTTTATCTGCTGCGTTACGTCTAATGAAACGCTTAGCGAAACCGTCGGAATACTTCGTTTTTCAATTGCGCGCTGCACGAGCGCGATGCTCTGATGGCAGATCGGTCAGGCAGGCGCCAGCAGGACAACATCCGGCTTTTCCGCCTCGACCGCGCTGGCGATATCCTCCGCAAGCGTCTTTTCCAATCTCTCCGCATCCATATTATAACCGATGAAAGAAAAGAAATTATCCGTTAGAGCATCGACAAATCCTTCATTGACCAACTCGCGCAAACGTTCAATCGGAAAGATCACATTCAGATCGCGCTTTGCTCCAAACGTCGGATATTTCAACTGGTGAATCTCCAGATCATCAGGTTTAGCATCCGACGGAGCACGCCTGAAAGTGTAATCGCCCACAGGGTGCACCGTGTCAAATGGCATCGTTCCTTTTGGCTGTACACCCGCCGTGCTGACAAAGCTCAGACGCGATTCGCTTAGCGGTTTCTTAGGGCGCGCAAGCGGCACCAGATCACGTTTCGTTATCATCGAGCCCGGATACCGCTCGTTCACCGTATCCCAAAGTCCGGGCCGCAGTTGCGCAAGATTTTCATTCGCCATAAAACTCCAAACGGGCAGAGACGCTAGGGTGAACGAGCCTGTTCCTTTTGCAGAAGCCCGCGCGTAAGCAAGGGCGATACACTCAACCTCGACAGAAACGCGGGGATTGACGAGGATGCATAGTCTCCAATTTTGGCACGCTCCCTAACGGTCGCGTTTCTACTCGAGAATCAACGTGCTGAAATCGCCCTTGCTCACGCGCGGGCTTCTGCATCGGCGCGAGTGTGAACGCGGATGTCCCCTTGCTTCGTGCAGGCTTCTGCACTC
>JBOGOW010000424.1:0-3660 GCA_050748285.1 Pyrinomonadaceae bacterium | reverse complement strand
CACTTAGAGTTAGAGCGCGACCTGCAAAATACCGGAACCGCACCGGTCAAATCTAAAAATCGACTGCTGACAACCATCGGTTGGCGTATCGGCGACAAAACCGAGTACGCATTAGAGGGAAGTGTCTTTATCGGCGGAGCCGTGATTCAATGGCTCCGTGAAGCTCTTGAAATAATCGAAAATCCAACGGATGTCGAGTTACTTGCGAATTCCATATCAGACAATGGAGACGTATATTTTGTCCCGGCCTTTGCCGGTCTCGGGACGCCGCATTGGGATCAAGATGCTCGAGGAATGATCATCGGATTGACCCGAGGCACAGGCAAAGCTCACGTAGCACGGGCTGCGTTGGAATCGATCGCCTTTCAAACTGCGGACCTGCTTGCGGCAATGAATGCCGATTCGCGCACGGCGTTAACCGAACTTCGTGTTGACGGCGGTGCCACATCGAACGAAACTCTGATGCAGTTTCAGGCAGATATTTTGCAGATACCTGTCATCCGTTCGAAAGTGAAAGAGACGACTGCGCTCGGGGTAGCATATCTGGCCGGATTGGCTACGGGATTTTGGTCGTCAAAGAATGAACTAGCGGATCACTGGCAAGCCGATAAAATCTTCGAACCGCAAATGTCTGCTACGGAAGCCAACCAATTATTTGAAAGATGGCACGACGCGGTAATGCGCTCGATGCATTGGGCAAAATAGCGGGTGCATATTTCGGCACCCGGATTTTACAATATCTTAGGAACTTTCGCGTGGGTCGTCGCCCTTGCTTTTGCTCATTTGCGGTGCGGCGGATGTCTGCGGAAGCGGCGCGCCAACGGCGTCAGATTTCACGAGTGGTTCGTCGTCATTCCTCTCGACGGCAGTATCCGGGATGATCATTTTGCCCGAGTGTTTTGTGAAAACAAGTGCCTTATTTTCGTTTTCAAAATCGACGACCACAAAATCGCCGGTCTCGACTTGCTGGGTCGCAACAAGATTAGAAAGCGGGTACACCAGAAATCTTTCGATCGAACGCTTCAGGTGGCGAGCACCGTATTTTAGATCGATGCCCTCGCCGAGCAAGTATTCTTTAGCCGAATCCGTACATTCAAAAATGAATTTCGTTCCGGCGGAATCTGTGATTCGATCCTGAACCGCGCGAAGCTCGATATCCAAAATCTTTCGGAGGTGATGCTCTTTCAAACTTCGAAACACGACGACCTTATCGATGCGGTTCATAAATTCCGGCGAGAATTTACGCTTTGCGGCCTCGAGCGCAGTGCGGTAGATCTTCGAATCGATCTCATTATCTTCGTGCGGCGAACCGGTTTTGGTCGGTGCGAAACCGATGCCGCCTGAGATCATATCCGACATCTCGCGGGCGCCGAGATTCGACGTCATTATCACGACCGTTTTCGAAAAATCGACGCGGCGGTTATCTCCGAGTGTAAGCGTAGCCTTGTCCAAAATGCCGAGCAGCAATTGCCAGAGCGAATCAGAAGCCTTTTCAATCTCGTCGAACAGCAGGAACGAAAGTTTCGTTTCTTCTGTATGGGCTTTATCAAGATTTTCCTGCGTCAGCATCGGCGACGTTTCGCGATGACCTAGATATCCAGGAGGCGAACCGATGAGTTTTGCGATCTCGTGTGAGTGTTGAAATTCGGCACAGTCGATCTTAATGACCGAGTGCGGATCGTTAAAAAGAACCTCGGAAGCGGCTTCGACGACCCGTGTTTTTCCGGAACCTGTCGGTCCCAGGAAAAGCATTGTACCTATCGGACGCGCGGGGTTGTTCATTCCCGCGAGATAAATCTGAAAAAGACCGCTCATACGCCGGACTGCGCGTTCCTGCCCGACGATAAAGCCCGACAGCCGATCTTCGAACTCCGCAGCCCGCGGGCTCTTGCGATCGGGGTCAAGCACAATACCTTTTGGCGTATTCTCCTTTTTCTTTGCCGCTTCGTTTTTCATCTAGCTTCTCCCAGGTTCGAACTTCAAAATTTGCAGTTCGTACAACCGACTGACGCTTTTTCAAGCCCGGATTTGCCGATGCTCTCCGGCATATCCGCTGTCGATAATGATGATTTCAATTTGTTATGCGTTGGCTGGATTTATTGTAAGGAAACATCAGCCTAGAGATTTGAAAGGCGGTGCGAGTGCAATGTCGCCATTCAAATTATTAACACATATTGTGCGCGCCTTGCAACAATAATTCTGGAAATCAACGACTAATCGTAATATTCGAGCCCGAGATGCGTGATCAATTCTTCGCCGCGCATATGACGCAAAGTGTTTTTTAATTTCATCAATTGGATAAAGATATCGTGTTCAGGATACAGGCCCGGCGCGGTTTGCGGCGCCTTGAAATAAAACGAAAGCCATTCCTGCACGCCCTTCATTTTGGCACGCTGCGCGAGGTCCATAAACAGTGCAAGATCGAGCGCGAGCGGTGCTGCGAGGATAGAATCGCGGCAAAGGAAATCGATCTTGATCTGCATCTTGTAACCCAGCCAGCCGAAGATGTCGATGTTGTCCCAACCTTCTTTGTTATCTCCGCGCGGCGGATAATAATTGATGCGGACGACGTGCGAAAAATCGCCGTAAAGGTCGGGATAAACTTCGGGCTGAAAAATGTGTTCGAGAACCGATAGTTTCGAAACCTCTTTCGACTTAAAATTCTCGGGGTCGTCCAAAACCTCGCCATCGCGGTTGCCGAGAATGTTCGTCGAATACCAGCCGTCAAGCCCGATCATTCGCGATTTCAGCCCCGGTGCGAGGATCGTCTTCATCAGCGTCTGCCCGGTCTTGAAATCCTTGCCGCAGATCGGCATTTTGGTTTGATCTGCCAATTCGACCAACGCCGGAATATCGACGGTTAAATTCGGTGCGCCGTTTGCGAATGGAACGCCCGATTTCAACGCGGCATACGCATAAATCATCGACGGCGCGATGCGCGGGTCGCTGTCATACATCGCTTTTTCAAAGACCTCCAGCGATGTGTGCACCTCTGATTCTTCGACGTAAATTTCGGTCGAAGCGGCCCAGACCATCACGAGCCGCGCGCAGTTATTTTCCGTCTTGAATTTTGTGATGTCGGCGATCAACTGCTCGGCCAAATCCATCTTGTTCTTGCCCGTTTTTACATTTTCGCCCGTGATGCGTTTTACATAATTCTGCTCGAAAACGGCCGACATCGGCTTTAGCGACGCAAGCGGTTCTGAGAGTTGATTGACAAGGTCTTTTTCTAAAACGCCGGCATTCATCGCGGCGTCATACGCACTGTCGTGAAAAATATCCCACGCGCCGAAAACTATGTCGTTCAGATCGGCGATCGGCACAAAATCTTTTATCATCGGCGTGCGGTCATCGGTCCGCTTGCCGAGCCGGATCGTGCCAAGCTGCGTCAGGCTGCCGACCGGCTGCGAGATGCCGCGTTTTACCGCTTCGACACCGGCGACCAGCGTCGTGCTGACCGCGCCTAAACCGACAAGCAAGATCCCAAGTTTTCCTTCCGCGGGAGCAATTTCCACGCCCTTCTCAACCATCAATTTCCTCCGCTAAATCAAAACCTAAATCATAGCTTTGCCGCCAGTTTTAAGCAAACACGAGTCTTGTCCAATGCAGAATGATACTGAAAGGATGGGGTGATTCCAATATAAAATGATACTGAAAAAG
>JBOGOW010000423.1:0-3667 GCA_050748285.1 Pyrinomonadaceae bacterium | reverse complement strand
GCTTAGGACGGTCGAAATTGGCACCATTTCCTGATGAAAATGGATTTGAAGAATAGTTTTTTTTGATTAAATCGCTATGCCCTGTGTCAGCCAATTTTTCGGTATCATGATCTACATGTATTTCGATGAACACGCCCCGCCACATTTTCATGCAGAATATGGAGACGATGAGGAGTTGATCGAAATCAAAACCTTAGAAGTTTACCAAGGGCCAATTGCCGAGACGAGTGCATAATCTGGTGATAGAATGGGCGGATTTACATCGAGAAGAGTTGATTGAGAATTGGCTGGCAGCACGGCGAAAACAGCCCTTAACAAAAATCGCTCCGCTCACATAGGATAATATTATGAAGCAAGTTAGCGTTATTTCAGCAGTTCCACTTCATGATTTTGTTGTCGCAGTAGAATTCTCTGATGGGACGTCGAGTGAAATTGATTTGGAACATTATCTGCATGGCCCCATATTTGAACCGATAAGAAACGATCCAAAGATTTTTAGAGCGATAAGGATTGAAGGAAGAACGGTAAGTTGGGAAAACGGTGCGGACATAGATCCATATACTCTTTACTACGACTTGACACCAGCTTGGACTGAAGAAGACGATGAGTTGGTCGATATGTTGGCCTCATATAAGGCTCGGCGCGAAAACTCGGACAATCTCAAAATTCCTCTACATGAAATTAAATCGAATCTTGAAATCCGTTGATTTATGGCACTACTTACCATCCGAGACGCTTTGAATCAGGCGCTTCGGGAAGAAATTATCAGGGACGAAAATGTTTTCGTTATGGGCGAAGAGGTCGCGGAATACGACGGCGCCTATAAGGTAACCCGCGGGCTTTGGAAAGAGTTTGGCGACAAACGCGTGATAGATACGCCGATAACCGAGCTTGGTTTTGCGGCGGTCGGCGTCGGTGCGGCGATGGTCGGTTTGCGTCCGGTGATAGAATTTATGACGTGGAATTTTTCGATCCTCGCCGCCGATCAGATAATCAATCACGCCGCGAAAATGCTCTATATGTCCGGCGGGCAGTTCAAGGTGCCGATAGTTTTTCGCGGCCCGAATGGTTCGGCGTATCAGGTTTCGTCGCAGCATTCGCAGGCGCTCGAAGCGTTTTATGCGAACTTTCCGGGCTTGAAAGTTGTGATGCCTTCGACTGCGGCTGATTCGAAAGGCTTACTGAAATCGGCGATCCGCGATGATAATCCGGTGATCTTTCTTGAACAGGAAAGAATGTACGGCCTAAAAGGCGAAGTTCCCGAAGATGATAATTTTACGATCCCGTTAGGGGTCGCCGATGTGAAACGCGAGGGAACGGATTGTACGATCGTCGCACGCTCGATGACCGTGCCGCTTGCATTGCAAGCCGCAGAGAAAATGAAGGAGGAATTCGACGTCTCGGTCGAAGTTATCGATCCGCGAACGATAAAACCGCTCGATACGGAAACAATCATAAATTCCGTAAAGAAAACGAATCGCCTGGTCATCGCAGAAGAATCGCACTACTTTGCATCGGTCGGTGCCGAGATTTCGCACACGGTGATGGAGCACGCATTCGACTATCTTGACGCTCCAGTCAAGCGGATCTCTACCGCCGAAACCCCAATGCCGTATGCAAAGAATCTGGAAGCGCTGGCATTGCCCGATGTCGATAAGATCGTCGCGGCGGTAAAGGAAGTTTGTTACCTTTAGATGAAATTCAGTTGGGATCCGAAAAAAGCAAACAGAGTAGCGCCTTATCACAACATTGATTTTGCTATAATTACGGACATTTTTGAAGATGCCCTTTCACTGGACCTTATCGATAAAAAACATTCTTTACCTGGGGAAACTAGGTTTATAATTATCGGTGTTACAGCCGCATACGGCTTGGTACATTTAGTTTATGCGATGCCGAGCGATGACGAAACTCATTTCGTAACCGCACGAAAGGCTGATAAATGGGATCTCAAACAATATGAAGAAAATGTACGAGGAAATTGAAACAAACGAAGAATTGAAAGCCAGAGGATTTCAGCGTATTCGGCGAAAATTCCGACCAAAGAAAGGCGAAATGACGTTGAAAGATTGTTGGGTCAAGACCGAAATTGAAATTAATCCGGATGTTTTGGATTATTACGAATCGAATTCCGAGAAAATAAATGCGGTGCTCCGCGAGGCCATGGAAAAAAAGAAACTGACGGATGGTCTGCTCGAAGATACGGAATTTGTAAACCGTTTGCGTGAAAAGTTAGCAGCTTAGTTTTCAAACATCTCAAGGGCGATGAACCGCATTTGCTGTTTATGGATAAGTCGGCAGCCAAGCTTCAATACAAACTCAGCCATCGGCCAATGGGTGTGTTTCAGATCCGAAACACGAAGAATGATAAGGTTTTTGTCGATTCGAGCACGAATATTCCGGGAAAGACCAATCGCCACCGCTTTGCTTTGAATATGGGATCGCACTCCAGCAAATCGCTGCAGGCGGACTGGGATGAGTTTGGCGAATCGGCCTTCGAATTTGAAACTATCGAACCTGTCGAACCGCGCGAGGACACGAATTATGATTACAAAGCCGATCTCATAACACTCAAAGACCTGTGGCTTGAAAAGCTCGAACCTTTTAGCGAAAAAGGTTATAACGAAAAGAAGAAGACGCGCGAAGAACGTCTGCGGATGATCGCGGCAAATAGAAAAATCTGACCTATCTCCGCAATGATTGAAGTGTGGTATTTTGATACCGTAAGTTAATAAAAATTAGGAGAAAAAAAATATGAAGATCTTGAGTCCAAAACTTCATGGTTACCTTGATTATGTGGTGGTCGCTGCCTTCGCTCTTGCACCGACGATTTTCGGTTTTACGGGTTTGCCTGCGACGCTTTCCTATCTTCTTGCCGTCGTGCATCTTTCTTTGACGGTACTAACGGCCTTTCCATTGGGATTGGTAAAGCTGGTACCTTTCTCGATTCACGGAATGATCGAGCTTGTCGTTTCCATCGCCCTCGTCCTGCTGCCGTTTGTGTTGGGGTTTAGCGGTGACGCAGCGGCTCGAAATTTTTACATAGCTGCCGGCGTTGTGGTATTCGTCGTTTGGCTGATTACCGATTATGGGACGGATAAACAGACTGCTTAGCAAAAAACTTGGCTCCCACTTACGATCTCAAATATGGCTGATAAATTTTTAATGCCTAAACTTTCGCCCACGATGGAAGAGGGGCAAATTGCGCGTTGGGTCAAGAATGAGGGCGACGATTACGGTGCCGGTGAAACGCTCGCTGAGGTTGATACCGACAAGGCGACGATGGAAATGACGGCGCTTCAAGGCGGAACGCTTTTAAAGATATTGAAAGCGGCCGGCGAAACCGCCGCACTCGGCGAAGCTATCGCCATCACCGGTGAAAAAGGCGAAGACATCGAGGCACTGTTGAAAGAAGTTTCATCAAACGGGTCAAAGTCAAAACCGTCAACCACAGAGGACACAGAGAAGCCGGCAAAGTCAGAAGCGCCCGCGTCAGCAGATGACAAAACACCGACTTCGACTGATGCTGATTCAGCGGGACAAAATCCGCAATCCGCAATCCGCAATCCGCAATCAAAGCCCTGATTTAGGTTCGGGCACGGTTTCGACCAGTTTCCTGATCACCTGATCCGAATCAACCTTTTCGGACTCGGCCTGGAAATTGAGC
>JBOGOW010000422.1:0-3668 GCA_050748285.1 Pyrinomonadaceae bacterium | reverse complement strand
GAGTCGGGAATTCACATTGAAATCATTCGTCGCTGCAGAACCCGTCGTCGAGTTTCGCGTATAGGTCGGCGTAATCGAAAAAACGGGATCGTAAGCACCGCCGATCGAGCGAATCTGCGTTTCCTGAAAACGGACGTCGTCGCGGGTCAGCTCAATATTGTTATTATTCAATAATGCGCGACGAATTGCTTCTTCAAGCGATATCGGGACGGTATCGACGGTTTGAACCCCGATACGAGCAAGAATCGGCCCTTCGGATGAAAGCAGATCCGCCTTTTTTACGGGTTCGTCTTTAGGCGATTTCGGCTCGACCGCGACATTCACAACCTTAGCTACGACCTCAGCATCGGAGGCAGGGTCTTGTGCAGAGACGCCAAAAAATACTGCCAGAATAATAATTAAAAGGAAACTTTTTCCACGAGGGATATTCATCTAAATTGCTCCATTTTTAGAATAACAATACGGTCTAAACGGCTTGAAACTCAACCGATTACTACGACTTTCGAATTACGTTAGTTTCAACAATTTTGGGACGAATCGCACCATTCAGCCGTCAGAATAGTTCGATAACGTTACTTTTGAAGTTTGCACTAAATTGCGGTATCTTCAAAGTTTTAACACAGAATATCGGAGGGACTAATTCCACTATGGGTATCAAAGTCGGCATTAATGGATTTGGAAGGATCGGGCGAAACGTTATGCGTACATGCATCGGCGATGCCGAGATCGATTTCGTTGCGGTAAATGATCTAACGGATACAAACACGCTCGCTCATCTTCTGAAATACGATTCGGTGATGGGCAATTTGGAAAATGACATCAAGGCGGATGGCGACACGATAACCGTCGATGGTGATGCGTTCAAAGTCTTTTCGGAAAAGGATCCTGCCTTGATCGATTGGGAATCGGTCGGCGCCGAGATCGTGATCGAATCGACCGGACGCTTTACAAAAGCTGAAGATGCAGGCAAGCATCTACGCGGGCCGGTAAAGAAGGTCATTATTTCTGCACCGGCAAAAGGTGAGGACGTTACGATCGTGCTCGGCGTTAACGACGAAATGTATGACGCGGCAAACCACAATATTATTTCGAACGCTTCCTGCACGACTAATTGTTTAGCGCCGGTTGCGAAGGTCATACACGAAAAATTCGGAATAAAGAATGCGTTGATGAATACGATCCACAGTTATACGAACGATCAGCAGCTTCTTGATTTGCCGCATAAAGACCTGCGGCGTGCGCGTGCAGCCGGCTTATCGATGATCCCGACCTCGACCGGTGCCGCGAAAGCTGTTGCGTTGGTTATTCCCGAACTAAAGGGTAAATTCGACGGCATTTCCGTTCGAGTCCCAACGCCGAATGTATCGCTGGTTGACGTTGTAATGAACGTCGAAAAAGAAACTTCAACTGAGGAAGTTAATCGTGTTTTGAAGGATGCCGCGAACGAAGAACTAAAGGGAATTCTGGCATTTTCCGAAGAGCCGCTTGTTTCAATAGATTTTCGCGGCAATCCGCATTCGTCGATCGTCGATGCGGAAAATACAAAGGTTATCGGCGGCACCTGCATCAAGATACTTTCGTGGTACGACAACGAATGGGGCTATTCCTGCCGCGTCCGCGATCTCGTAAAATTCATCGCATCCAAAGGCAAGTGGACCTACGAGCCTTAACATTTGCAAAAGCCCGAGCGTAAGCAAGGGCGATACGAGCATCTCCGGGCCGCGGACGTGAGTGTGAATGAGCGCGCCGTCTGTCGCATCCCCATATCGCCCTTGCTTACGCGCGGGCTTTTGCAAGGGACGGGCAGAAACGCGAGTGTGAACGAGCGTGACAAAAAACACTGAAGTAGAATCTTGCAATTCAAACGTGATTTAGATTCGTCATATGAACAAAAAGACAATCAAAGATATTGATCTCAACGGTAAACGCGTATTCATTCGTGTTGATTTTAACGTGCCGATCAAAGATGGTGTGATCGAGGACGACACTCGAATTCTCGGAGCAATGCCAACTATCGAATACGCTATCAATCAAGGTGCAGCAGTAGTTCTCGCATCCCATTTGGGCCGTCCGTTGAAAGATAAAAAAAAATCTGAAGAAAAGGAAATGCCTTACGATGTGGCGAAATACAGCCTACGTCCGGTTTATGACTATCTTCGTAAATTACCCGAGCTTCGCGATTTGAGAATCGTTGGAAGCGAGGCGCCGGTTCGCATGGATGAAGGATCTCAAGCGGTCGGCCGTGCAGAGATTGATTACGACCGCATCTTCTTCGCCGACACTTGGGTCGATACCAGAGACGAGGATGATGACGCATTTACATTCGAGGATGTTGATTCCATGGTTCACGCTTTAGAACCTGGACAAATTCTCCTGCTCGAAAATTTGCGTCTGCATTCCGGCGAAGAAAAGAACGATCCCGATTTTGCAAAACAGCTAGCTTCGCTCTGCGACGTTTACGTAAATGACGCCTTCGGCACTGCTCACCGCGCACATGCCTCGACCGAAGGCATCACGCATTTTGTCGATACTTGCGTTGCAGGTTTACTGATGGAAAAGGAATTGGAATTTCTTGGCAAGGCATTAAACAATCCTGAGAGGCCGTTTGTTGCGATTCTTGGCGGTGCAAAAGTTTCGGATAAAATCCCGGTGATCGAATCGTTGATCGAACGAAAGGTTGATAAGCTTTTAATCGGCGGCGCGATGGCATACACGTTTTTTAAGGCACAGGGTTTTACGGTCGGAAAATCGCTTGTCGAAGACGGCATGATGCCGATGGCGTTGGAAATCGAACAGAAAGCAAAAGACGCGGGCGTCGAACTGATTCTTCCGACCGATCATCAAGTGGTCGATTCATACGATCCGATAAATTCGCAAAAGTCGATTCCAATATCTTTCACAAACACCGGATTGGTCGGCCTGGACATCGGTCCCGAAACAATCGCTCTTTTCGAAAACGCTCTAGTCGGCGCCAAAACAATTTTGTGGAACGGCCCGATGGGAATGTTCGAAGAAAAACCGTTTGACGAGGGCACAGTCGCCATCGCAAACGCCGTCGCCAAAGCAACGGAAAGCGGAGCAACATCGATTGTCGGCGGCGGCGATTCCGTAGCCGCCATAAACCAAGCCGGACTTGCCGACAAAATATCCCACATCTCAACCGGCGGCGGCGCCACCCTCGAATTTCTCGCCGGCGATCTTCTTCCCGGCGTCGCGGCTCTTGATAATATCTAGGCCATAAAGAATCTCAAGATTTTTTCAAAGTGGCATATGACAATTGTTCTTTTTCGATAGAAAAAAATTCCCGCCTTTTATTTTTGTTGATTCTTGCCTTCCTTCTGGCGTAGTTTTAAGGGTGCAGGTCATGCCGTAAACCTCCTGTAATTGGCGTCGTTCTAAAATTGAACGATTCGCGTTACTATGTTATTTGAAAGTGATTGATTTGCAGCTTGAAGAACCGAACGTCGTCACATTTTTTTATTCTTGTATTGATCGTCATCCTGACGGCGATCTCGCATTACTCTATCTATTACGGCGGTTTGATTCGCGGTTATGAAACGTCGCTGGCGAGCGGCGTGCGAAATATCGGGCTGCTGGCGTTACTTGCCTTTTTGCCGGTGCTGCTCAAAAAGATCGTAAAATACAACGGCAGTTGGACTCTTTATACC
>JBOGOW010000421.1:0-3670 GCA_050748285.1 Pyrinomonadaceae bacterium | reverse complement strand
TGCTGTAACCGTATGGCGTGCGTGCATCGAGAATGTGTCCATTATCCACGCCATCGTCTGTTCGTTAGTGTTCATGTCGGGCGCCGGCACATCCTTGTCCGGCCCAATGAAATCGATCAACTCGGCTGTATAACGGCGGGTAAGGCGTTCGAGTTCGCCGAGCGACATCTGAATCGGATTACAAATAATTCCTCCCTTAGCTCCGCCAAACGGCACGTTTACGACCGCACATTTCCAGGTCATCCATGCGGAAAGAGCCTTTACTTCATCCAGAGAAACGTCCGGTGCGTATCTGATCCCGCCCTTTGCCGGACCGCGTGCAAAGTTATGCTGTACACGGAAGCCTTCAAAGACCTGTATATGTCCGGTGTCCATTCGCACCGGAATATAAACCTTTATCTCGCGGCTCGGCACACGCATTACGCGGTAAAGGTCCTCATCCAAACCTAAAAGCTGAGCTGCCCGATCGAACCTTTCGCTCATAGCCTCGAACGGATTTTTTTCATCGCTTCCCTTGAATCGCCGCATTTCATCGGCCATAGGATTTGCCATTGTCTAATTCTCCCAAAAAATTAAATTCCAAATCAGTTCATCGAACCCGACCTGAAACCGTGCAGATCATAAGTTACATATTTAAAGCCAATCCGCGAAAATTCCTCACCGACGGCGTTCATCACTGTTCGGTCAAAAAAGTGCTCCGATTCATTTTCTGCAAGTTCAATCCGGGCCAGATCGTCGTGAACGCGCACCCGGAATTCTCGAAATCCTGCATCGCGCAGGAATGACTCGGCGCGTTCTACCTGACTCAAGCGGCCGATCGTAACGGGCTTGCCGTAGGCAATTCGTGATGATAGACACGGGCTTGCGGGCTTGTCCCAATCTTCTATGCCCAATTCGCGGCTCAATTGACGGATTTCGCTTTTCGATAGACCTACTTCCGCAAGCGGACTAATAACGCCATTTTCTTTCGCCGCAGCATGCCCCGGACGCACATCATTTAGATCGTCCGCATTTGTTCCGTCAACGATCACGACGATATTCGATTCGGTCGCAAACTGCGCCAGCTTCCCGTAAAGCTCGGATTTACAAAAATAACAACGATTCGTCGGGTTCGCCGCATAGCGCGCGTCTTGCATCTCATCGGTTTCGATCTCATGCAGGTTGAGCGAAAATTTTTTCGCGTTAGAACGAGCCTCGTTCCTTTGAAATTCCGAAACGCTCGGCGAGACGCCGAGAACACAAACCGCATTTTTACCGAGTTCCTGCTTTGCTATCAACGCAAGATACGAACTGTCAACGCCGCCGGAATACGCAACCAACACTTTTTCATACGAGCGCATCAAATCACGCAGGCAACGTTCCTTGGTCGTCATCCTTGTATCAATAGTTTTTGCTTTGGCAATCATTCAAGGGAAAAATTTGGGGCCATTAACAGGTTGTGCAAACTCAAGATATTATCTTAGAGGATGAATCGAAGCAAACGATTGTTGAACGATACTTCAAAGTTGCAAGTTTGTTCACGATTCATCAACAGGCGCTGGTAAAAATTTTGATCTCAACGATGTCAAAATCGATATTAAATTTTGTAAAAAAATTCAGGCTCGGATTCCTGATTCTATTCGTTTGTGTCACGGCATTTCGCACAGGCGCACTGGCTCAAGGCTCTGAGGCCGACGCGGTCGATCTATTTAATAAAGGTCAGGAAGCTCACGAAAAAGGCGAATTGCTTTCTGCAATCGAATTTTACAAGAAGGCTTTAAATTTAATTCCCGATTTTGCAGAAGCTGAATTACAAAAAGGAAATGCCTTTGTTTCTTTGAAGAAATTTGCGGAAGCCGAGACCGCGTTTCGCCGGGCCGTCGAGTTGCGCGAGGATTGGTCGCTTGCTTACGCAAGTCTCGGTTCATTATTAATCAGACGCGGCAAATTCAACGAGGCAGAAACGATTTTGGCAAAGGCGATCGAGCTTGACGCCGATAACAAGCCCGCTTGGGTCGCACGCGCCGATCTGGCAATTCTGACCAAAGCTCCTCCGGCTAAGCTAAAAGCGATCTATGAAAAGGTATCGGCAATGTCGGCTTCAGCTCGACCGACCGGGAGCGTTTGGGCGGCGCGGGCTTCGCTCGAATTAGCGTTAGGCGAAAAGCATGCGGCAGCGCGTTCTGCGGGGAAAGCCCTTGAATTAGCGCCTTCGAACATTTCAATGCTCGCCCTGCTTGCGAATGATGCAATAGATATGAAAGATCTTGTTAGGTCGAACGGACTTATCAAGCTGATCGAATCGAGCGAACCGACAGCCGCTGAACTTCCCTTTTTGAAAGTGCGACAATTCATCGCGGATGGAAAAGTGAACGAGGCGTTGAAACTGATCGACTCGCAGCCGAATCCGTCAAAGGAATTGATCGCGATCAAAAATGAGCTTATCGCCGCAAACTCAAACGATATTCCGGCGCTCGAAAAACAACTTGAATCAGACCCGCGAAATGCCGTCATGCTTGGCCGCCTTTGTTCGCTGCTCCGAACTGTTGACCCGACGCGTTCGATGGAATATTGCCGACGAGCGCTCGACGTGGAACCGAACAATATCGAACATGCGATCGGGTTCGGCGGAGCGCTGATTCGAGCGAAACAATACGAACAGGCGGTCGTCATTTTCACGCGCCTGCTCAATGCCGAACCGAATAATTTATCGATTCGCGCGAATTTAGCTACTGCGCTTTTTCAATTAAAGCGTTACAATGAAGCGAAGGTTCATTTTGTCTGGCTGACGGAAAAGCAGCCGTCGAACGCTGCATCATATTTTTTTCGCGCGGTTTCGCACGATGAACTTGGCGAATACGGCGACGCAATGGCGAATTACCGGTCGTTCCTGAAATATGCCGATCCGAAGATAAACGAATTGGAGATCGAAAAAGTGCACCTGCGGCTGCCGTCGCTCCAACGGCAGCTCGATGCCGGAAAAGGTCGAAAGAATGTTAAGGCAAAAATCCGAAACTAAATTAGAAATGACAAGCCTGGCGATTTCGAAATCAATATCTGCCGCGCTCTTGGTTTTAATATGTGCAATTTTAGTTTCGCCTTCATTCGCACAGGAACAGGACGTTATTCCTCCGGACGCAGCGCCGCCGCCGATAAAGGCACTTTCAAAAATCGAAAAGGACTCGCTGATGGCGGCGAAGAATGTAAAAGACCGAACGAGGCTGACGCTCGAACTGATGGACGCGCGTTTGAAGGTTGCTGAAGCTTACCTAACGCAGGAACAATTAGAAATGGTCTTTCGCGAACTCGGAGGCTTTCATGCTCTGGTCATTAACGTATTGGATTATCTTTCGTCATCGGACACGGATAATAAAAAAGTAATAAGTAACTTCAAGCGTTTCGAGATCGGGCTTCGAGGCTTTACGCGTCGTTTGGAATTGATCCGCCGCGAAATGCCGCCGCAGCGTGAATATTATGTTCGCCTGTTGCTCCGCGAAATGCGCGCCGCCCGCGCAAAAGCGGTCGAACCGCTATTTGGCGAATTGAACGGCAATAACCTTTGAGTCTTGGTAGTCGGTCAATTCTAGATTTGTTGGTGTAATTTCGTGTTACTTGTATGTTCAAAAAAGCATCCAATTCGTATAGATTTGGATATAGAAAAGGAGAATGGCAGCTCGGTCGTGTGGAGGTT
>JBOGOW010000420.1:0-3672 GCA_050748285.1 Pyrinomonadaceae bacterium | reverse complement strand
GATGAAGCCGACCAACGCGTATCCCGCGTGTGCGATCGACGAATACGCAAGCATGCGTTTTACGTTATTCTGCATTATTGCTGCGACGTTGCCGACCGTCATTGTCGCGATGGCGATGAACGCAAGTGCTGTTATCCACGATTCGTGCAGGCTTGTTGAAGCCTTTACTCCAACGATCAACGGGAGCCCAAGAACGAAAACGCGAAGGAACGATGCGAACGCGGCGGCCTTTGATCCGGTTGCCAGAAAACCCGTGATCGGCGACGGCGCGCCTTCGTAAACATCCGGCGTCCAGACGTGAAAAGGCGCGGCGGCGATCTTGAATCCGAACCCAACGATCAGCATCGCGCTTCCGACAAGCATCAATGCCGGAAAATTCGGATCAGCTACTTTCGCAGCGATTTCTGTGATGTTTGTCGAGCCGGTCGCTCCGTAAATCAACGCCATTCCGTAAAGCAAAAACGCCGAAGCGAGCGAACCGAGAATGAAATATTTCATCGACGATTCGTTCGATTTCAGATCGGTGCGGCGAAGCCCGGCCATCACATAGGTCGCTATCGAAAGCGTTTCAAGCCCGAGGAAAATAATAACAAGGTCGTTGCCCGCGGCCATGAACATCATCCCGAATGTCGCAAAAAGCAGGAGCGCGTGATATTCGCCAACCGGCACTTCTTCGCGGTCGGTCCAAACGGTCGAGATCAAAATCGTAAGCGCCGAAACTAGCAAAAAAACAAACGAAAAGCTAAGCCGAAGATTGTCGTGAGCGATCATTCCGTTCCACGAGAACTCGGGAACTCCGAAACCGGGTGTCCACATCCAGCCGAGAAGAAGGGCGGCAGCCGCAAGCCCGATAAGCGACAATGCACCCGTAATGTTTCGCCGCTTCGGATAAAAACAATCGTAAAGCATGACGACAATACCGGTCGCCGCGACGATTATTTCAGGCAAAACCGCCTCGATATTTACATTCGGATTTACAATTTCCGTTAGTACAATCATTTTTGTCTTTCTTCACGGAGTCGGGATCGAAAGATTCCGGCAAATTTTCTTTGCAAGCAAGTTTGGCACTTCGGTATGTCTGGGGACCGCCTCGGTCTTGCCGGTTTGCGGATTGCACCACAGCGAGTGCGCCGCACCCTCGCGTTTGAGATAGCAACCATGCCTACGCAGATGTCTAAGCAGCGATCCGCGTTTCATATTCCGACTTCAACCGTGCTACGAATCGCCTCGACGGGTATTCCGCGCAATGCATCTTCGAGACGGTCGTCAAGTATCAGTTCGATGGCAGCCGCCAAATTTGCGCGACAGTCTTCGACCGTTCGGCCCTGCCCGTTGGCTCCGGGAATTTCCGGACAATAGCCAATGTACCAATCGTCGTCCTGCTCGATTATTGCTGTAAATTCACTATGCATAAATCATGATCTCCTTCCCGGTGTAAGAGTATTATCGACTTTTTTCGGGAATTTCAGCAACCGTTCCGCCGGCCTGGTGCATAACGCGTTTCTGAATTGACGTTACAGATTCTTTTGTCGTATCAAGAAACGGCCGCGGATAGACGCCCATGAAAACCATCAAAAACAAAAGCGGGATCATCAACCCGATCTCGCGCCAGCTCAGGTCCGTAAGCGACTTGTTCTTTTCGTTGTTTATTTTGCCAAAGAAAACCCGCTGAATCATCCAGAGCAAATAAACCGCGGCGAAAATCACGCCGGTTCCGGCAAGCATCGTCGCGATATAGTTCCAATTTGCCGTCGCTGTTATTCCGAGAATTGTGGATTTCCACATCCCGATCATTATCAAAAACTCGCCGACGAATCCGTTCAAAAACGGAAGGCCGACAGACGACATCGCAGTTATCACAAATACGGTCGCGTATATCGGCATCACGTTTGCAAGTCCGCCAAAATCCGAGATTGCGCGCGTGTGTCGCCTCTCGTAAATAAAACCGACGAGCAGGAACAATGCCCCGGTCGAAACGCCGTGATTCAGCATCTGATAAACCGCACCCTGCATTCCCCATTCCGTAAACGAAAACATTCCGAGAATCACAAAACCCATGTGCGCGACAGACGAGTATGCGACGAGCCGTTTTACGTCAGGCTGCACCATTGCCACGAGTGCGCCGTAGATGATGCCGACGATCGCAAGCACGATGAAAACCGGCGCGAATTCGCGTGCCTGATCCGGAAACAGAGTGAAGCAAAAACGCATCAGGCCGTATGTTCCCATTTTTAGAAGCACTGCGGCGAGAATCACGGAACCAGCGGTCGGCGCTTCGGTATGTGCGTCCGGTAGCCACGTGTGAAACGGAAACAGCGGAACTTTGATCGAAAAAGCCAATGCGAATGCAAGAAAAAGCAGCGTTCCGGTTCCGGCCAATGCACCGGTGAAACTTAGATTTCCCGCATTCATCGTCTGCATCAGCGTGACAAAATCAAACGTGCCGAATCCGGCCGCGTCGGCGTGGATGTAAAAGAGTGCGATGATCGCCGCCAGCATCAGTAAGCTGCCTAATGCAGTGAAGATAAAAAACTTAACGGCCGCATAAATTCGATTTTCGCCGCCCCAAATGCCGATCAGAAAAAACATCGGAACGAGCGACGCTTCAAAGAAAAGATAAAAAACAAGCAGATCGAGCGAGACAAAAACACCGATCATAGCGCTTTCCAAAAGCAAGAGAAAAATGAAAAACGCCGTCGCTTTTTTTTCGATCGAATTCCACGCCGAAACGACCGCGATCGGCATAATGAATGTCGTCAAAATAACGAGCCAAATGCTCAAGCCATCGACGCCGACGTGATAATTCGTGTTTATCGCCGTTATCCACGGAACGAATTTCTCGAAATAAAAACCGCTGTCCGTTTCGGCACCGCGACCGCCAAGCAAAAACAACGAAAGTGCAAAATTGAGTATCGTAAACGCAAGCGTCACCCATTTCAGATGGCTTTCCTGCTTCCAAAACATCTGGTCAAACAGAAGCGCAACCGCGCCCAACACCGGCAGCATAATAAGAAGCGTTAAAAGATTTTCGTTAATAAAATCCATTCAATTTGTTCGTTGTTGGTTGCTCGTAGCTCGTCGGATGTTTTCTACGATTAACTACTAACCAATTAACTTCAGTCCGTAGTAAATAAAATACCCCAGCACGGCGACGGCGCCGAGGATTATCATAGCCGCGTAACTGCGGACGTAGCCGACCTGAAAACTGCGTGCAAGATTTCCGAGCTGCGAAACAAAATGGCCGATGCCGTTTACGATGCCGTCGATAAATCCCAGATCGAAGCCTTTCCACAGCGTGTTGGTCGAAAGCCGCGTGATCGGATCGACGACGTAACCGTTGTAAAGCTCGTCGAGCCGCCATTTTTCTTCGAGAATTTTCGGCATCTTCCGAAGCGGCGTGTTTCTAAACAAAGCAAATCCAATCCCAATTCCGGCCGCCGCCAAAACCACCGACAGCAATGCCAGCCAGCGTTCCTTTGCGATGATCTCCGGCGAGTGTTCCTCGTGCGCGGCGGTTGTCGATGATTCTTTTTCAGCCGCGTAAAAATGCTTTACTTCTGTTGAATGAGTGTCATGAACTTCCGGTGCCGCCTTTGCGATCACCGGCTCAAGCGTGTGTTCGAAAACATTCACCTCGCCGGCGCCGACCAGCGAACTCATAGCATATGGCAC
>JBOGOW010000419.1:0-3672 GCA_050748285.1 Pyrinomonadaceae bacterium | reverse complement strand
CCTTTACGTGGTCAAAAGCCACATGAAAATATTCAGCTTCAAGCCTCTCTACTCCGACGTACTTTCAACATCAGAGTATAATCCGCCACCGTCTCAATTCATCATGCCATCTCCTTTCTTTGTTTTTATTTAGAATCTGGTAGCCGTGGCTGTGGGAATGTGGGAAAGGCGGCTTTGAGGCTTTTCCATATTTCCACAGGCTTGGGCTGCCAATTTTCGGAGCTGTTTTTCGAACTCCGGTATTTTACCGCGGATGGCCGAATGCCGGCGGATTCGGTTGTAGTAGCAATCGATGTAATCGAAGGCTTCTCGCCTGGCCTCTTCGACCGAGCCGAATATTTTTACATCGATCTCGGTCTTAAATCTTGAGAAAAAGCTTTCGGCCTGGGCGTTGTCATAGCAATTTCCCTTCGCGGACATCGACTGTCTGAGTCCGCACCGCCGGATCAAAGCCCGATATTCGTTCGATGCGTATTGACTGCCTCGATCGGTGTGAATGATCGCGTTTCGTGTTACAAACGAGCGTCTCAACGCCATTTGCAACGCTTCGACAACGAGTTCCGCCGTCATTCTCGATGACACGCTCCAGCCGACGATCCGCTTTGTCACTTTGTCCTGAAACATCGCCAGATAACAAAACCGTCCGCCGATCAAGGGCAGATACGTGATGTCGCCGACAATCGCTTCTCCGGCACCGAATCCAGTATTTACAGCCTCTTTCAACAGATTCGGACTCGGCTGTTTGTTATGCCTCGAATCCGTCGTCCAGGGCGAAACGCTCGCGGATATTTCGCCTTCAGACCTTCCTCACGCATCACACGAGTCACCACAAATCGCCCCGCTTTGATCCCCGTCTCCTTCAACTCTTCCGACACACGCCTCGATCCGTATCGACGCTTGTGAAAGTAAAACACCTCTTTCACAGCCGCCCTGATCAATTCCTGCTCCCCGCACGCCTTTTTTCGCCTCTCTCTCCACGCATAATACGCCGAACGGCTCACTCTCATACATCCCAGCAGCAGCCTCAGCGGGTATTTATCACGCTCACCTTCAACAAACTTAAACCTCGCTACCCTCCCCTCCCGAAGATAAGCGTAGCCTTTTTTAGGATCTCTACCTCCATCTTAAGCTCCCGTATCTCTTTGCGCATCAACAGCTTCTCCTTGTCCGCCTCGCCGTCATCCCTCACAACCATCGCGTTCTTCCACTTATGAATTACACCCTCCGATACCCCACTCTCCCTCGACAATCCCGCCACAGACCGTCCTTCCATATACTTCCTGATTATCTCTTTCTTGAACTCTTCGTCGTATCTTTTCATACTCTCCATTATAGAGAGTTTTTTGTCCTGTTTTATTTGACCACCTCAGGTGTGTGTAACCGCGCCCCCGATAGTCAACGCTGTACCCCAATTCACGAGCCTGTGCCTCTGACTCGGTAAATTCTTTGAAGAGGTTTGTTTCATGATAGGCATTTGCTATTGCAAACGTAGCTTCTGTAACACTGCCGTTGAAGCTTTGCAGATAGTTCAAGAGTTTTCCAACATAAAAGTTTGCATTCGGAAAATCCAACTGACCCAATTCCGAACGAGCATATCGATCGAGAAAATCGACCACATTGTTCAAACAAGTTACGGAGCTAAAATCCGACAAGGGTGGCTCTTCATAGGTGACGGTTACTTCTCCAAGAACAGCAAGGTCATTGCCGCCGAAGAGGGCTTCGAGGGGATTTAGTGAAGCGACGTGGTTCGGGGTTGGGTAGTTCGTCGGGCTACTCATTTGTGCGAGCTCATTCCACACGAAGCCGGGAAATAGCTGGCCTGAGGTGCCATCGGCATAGGAACGAAATCCGAATGACCAGAAGTCGTAAGTGCGTCCTGATTCAAATATCGCTCTTATCCTCTGTGGGCCGCAGTCGTTGTTTGGGCATTGTTCCGCAGCGTCCAGGCCGAGAAGAGTATCGACGATGCCGCAACTTACTAAAATATCGTCAACGCTGCAGGTTGCACCGCCGGCACCGGGAAAGAATGCTGCGATCATGCCGTGGGCCAGAAAACCGGGGATCGTGGCAGGGTCGCCGGGTTCAGCATCGGGGAAAGGATTGGAATCTCCGGTGTTGACACCGGTCGGGTCTATTGTTACGCGTTCGAATGCAACGCTGTTCGAGCCGACGCTGACGGCATCGCCGATTACAGGATTATTGTATTGCCAAGCGACACCGCCCGTGAACTGTGCGATTATCTGGCTTCCCGCGTAAATATAAGCTCTGGTCTTGGTTCCTTCGGCGTTATACTCGGCGATCGTGTTTCCGGTCAAACTCGAACGCAGTAAATACTTCGTTTCGACGACCGGCGTCGCGGTGTTCACGGTTGTCGAGTCCACCGTCTTTATGCCGCGACCGTTTCCGTCATACGCCTGCGACTTCTCGATAATGTTCGTGAGCGTGTAATTTAGCACTTCAAATGAATAAGTCTGTGTCGATCCTATATTTTGTCCCGCCGCATCGTAGCTTATCTCCAGCGGTTCATAAGTCAGTTCGTTCGGCGCTTCTTCGTTGGTCGCCAGCAAACGGCCATCGGCATCGTAGCTAAAACCCCCAACGAGATTGTTTCCAACCGACTGCGTCACGGTAAGCGGCGCCTCATTCCAATATATACTGGTGGTTTCATTCCGATTGCCAAAGGCGTTGTAGCCGAAGGTGTGCAGGAACGCACCGTCGTGGACGGTCGATGTCGAAAGACCTGCCAGCACAAGTGCCTGCGTCCCGGCATACGCCTTTGCCATTCGCCCTTGATGGTCATATGCAAAAGCCCGGTCGTGGATTCCGTTCGTGCGGATGTCGGTTGCGTATTTCAATTTGCCGTCGTTGTAGTACGTGTAATCTCCGCCTTCGGTATGCGGGCTGGCATTGGCATTTGCTTTTATTCCGCTGATCTCGAACGAAGACGGGAGCAGCTTGCTGTTGTACTCAACTGCAACGCCGGTCGAATTTGCATAGTCGTATTCCTTCACGCCGCCCCATGCACGATACGCAAACCCCGATGCGTAACTCGAAACCCCCGAATAATAATTCCCCGAACCCGCCACCGTATTTAATCGTCCCACCTTATCGAAAGTATAATCGATTGCAACACCGTCTGGGTCGGTTATCTTTTTCAATTGACCCGAAAGCGCATATCCGTAGCTAAGCGTAAACGTATCTTCCAAGTCCTCAATTTCGCGGTTCTCGCTCGTCATCTGAGAAAGCGAATTGTAAACATAATTTGTCGTGCCTTGAGCATCTTCCATCGTCAGCCGGTTTCCGGCGTTGTCATAGCTGAAATTCACCGTCGCCGGAACCGTGATGCCCGATCCCTGCGGCACCGACCAGCTTATTTCTTCGACGAGATTCCTTGAGTTATAAGTGTAATTCGTCACGGCGCCTCTCGCGTCGGTCATCTGTGAGATGCTGTCGTCCGTGTTGTAGTTGGTTGTCGTGTAAGCGGGAGTGCCGTCCGCGTTTTGCTGTTCGGGGCGATGCGATGTTTTTAATCTGCCGTGCCCGTCGAACGCGGCGGTCGTGTCCTGATACGTCGTGCTGGTTGTCGCTCCGGCGTATTGTCTCGATTGAATGATCTGGTCGCGGCCATTGTACGAACTTATCGCCGAGGTATAGACCGCGCCGTTCCAATTC
>JBOGOW010000418.1:0-3676 GCA_050748285.1 Pyrinomonadaceae bacterium | reverse complement strand
GTTTAACGGCGTGGCTAACGACCTAAAGCTCGCGCTGCTCAATTTCCTCGGTGAGTTTGCTGACAACAATCTTTCGCTGGAAGGCTTCACGATTGACATCGCCGGCGGCGACGATCATCTTCGGAAGGATCGGGCACGTTTTACGGCTGGGTCGCGAGAAGCGTTCGATCGCATGCGCAATACAGTCGCGCAGCATTCGAATTATGCCAAGAATCCTTTGATTTATACCGAACACCCAGGTTTCGACGTAAGCTATCGAGAAAGAACCCGCGAGAACTCGTCTCAGATAGGTTTTGGAACAACGCCGCAGACCTATTTGATGATCGAGATAGATATCGACATTTTTAACCCGAGTCTTGATGGGGGAGACCTAATTAGCCCGCTACAACATCTTTTTGGAGAGGTATTGAAAGAAGGGAAGACGGAACCTTATCAAGTCGCCAATAAGAGATTTTGGGAATGCAAACCTGTAGAAGATCTTGGGCAAATCAGCTCGGTCTTTTGAGAGGCATTTGAAGTATGAATTCGAAAAGTCACCTAATCGTTAGCGCTCTAATTCTTTCCACTTTCAGCCTTTTTATGTGGCTACATTCACAAGCGCAAAGCCAACCAATAAATCCAAATACCGAGCTCCGATTTACCAAGGTCAAAAACTTTGCTGCTTATTTCGGGGGATTTTTCTCTCCGGACGGAACGAGGCTCGCGCTTGCTGGCGAGCATCGGATATCGATTGTGAAGGTTCCATCCGGCGATGAGGTTTGCGAGATTAAAATTGAGACGGATTTCGTAAGTGCACTGGAGTTTGCACCAGACGGCCAAACCCTTGCAATAGACTACTCCGTGTTCAACTCAAAGACTGATAAAAGCACGCGAACCTTTCTTTTGATCGATACGTTGACTTGCAAGAATAGACGCGTTATCGCCCAAGAGGTGGCTAGTTCTGATGATAATCGTTCCTTTTCATTTTCTCCCGATGGCCGTTACCTTGTGGCAAATATGAACTCGGTGCGGATGTGGGACGTGGTTTTAGGCACAGAGGTTTTCCGGCAGGAGCCCGGTAACAAATTCAATCCGAAGCATTCGCGTCTCACGCCGAATGGAAAATGGATAATTTCATACAGCTCCAAGTTCGTAGCGCCGAATACGTTCCATTTGTTCACTGCGACAGACGTTGAAACGAAAAAGATCGTCGAAATAAGTGAAGAGAAGAACATCGGCTTTACGTTTTCAGACGATTCCAATTTGCTCTTTGTCAACAGTACCTACCATTTCGGAGAAGGAGAGGCTAGGACGACAAAAACAAAGATAAAAGTTTATAAGGTTGGAACGTGGGAATTGGTGCGAACATATGATGATACGTATTCAACCGTGCACTTCGATGTTTCCACAAAACGGCAGCTAATGGTATCGGGTGCCATGGACGGTAAATTTAGAGTATTCTCGTTAGAATCGGGAAAATTGATAGGCGAGGAATACTATTATAAACGAATACCGCTCGACGATTTCTTGCGTACACCTCACATAACCAGTTTCGTTGGGCCTGTTGAGTTCTCACCCGACGGCACAATGCTTATGACGGCCGGTGCGCGTGGAAACGTAATATTGTGGAAGCTGGAATTCGACGTAAATCCGAAATGATGAACGTGCAATTCGACGGCGAAGACAGCGACCTGCACCGTTATCTGGACGGAACGGGCCGCGAAGGAAAACGCGATACGGATACTTGCGATCTAAGCCCGATCCGTCCCGAAGACCCGTGCACGTGGCACGAGAAGATCGAATATTTTGTTCGGTCAACGGTGCTCGGCGGTCAGGTTGTCAGCGATGTTGACAACACCGGCAAGAAGACCAGAACTTATGTTCACGCGGCAGGCGAGGTGATCGCGTGGCAGAATCTTTACGGGACGACGGAATCTGTTTTGTTTAGGCAATCGGACGCTTCGGGCATGAGCATCAAGTCAACCGGCACGAACGGCGTCGCGTCCGGCGGCAACGGCTACGAAGGCGCTCCGGCGGAACTCGACCCCTTAGGCGGCAACGTCGGAACCGAAAGCCCATACATAAATCCAAGTGGCGAGCCGTGCCTCGGCTGCGACATTCTGCTTCCCTACGAACCATCGAATATCGATCCCAACGAGCCAAACTATCAGATCGATGGATTCGACGTAAGCAGGGCAGTCGCAATGAGTTATATCTCGGTGCTTACAGGATGGAATGCTCAGTCGATCCTTGCACAGTATTCGCTGCGATGGCAGTTTGCTAGTTTGACCCATGTTTACGAAACGTCAAGCGGTGAGACCCGTTGGGAAGACTTATCTACAAATGCAAGTCAAACATCCCTCGATAATCGGCTTTCAGAAGGCGGTTACTTGATCGCGATTTATGAGTTTAGCTGGTCGCTAAACCTTACAAGCATACAAGGAAAAAGGCAGAATCAAAAGTTTCCGCCGTTTAAGAAAAGTGATCTTAAAGTCGTAACGGACGCTTTAAAATTGGCAAAGGAATTGGCAAAAGAAAAGAAATGTGATGAAGCGCTAAAAGATTATGGGATTCCCAGCATAGCCAAACTCTTGGATGGCCTTTCAGTTGACGGAACAACCCAGAATACTTTTGATGGTCGAGAATCGTCCCTGACGTTTCAAGATAATAATGGGAAACAAAAAACAATTGCGGAATATTTCAAAGAGAATAAAGCGAGTGTTGGAGCGGCGGTATTTCCGAACAGCGTCACAGGTAGAGGGCCTGTTACCTTCGTAGGGGATTATTTTTTTAACCCAGCAAGCATAGATTGGGTGGCTCAACAACGAGCAATCATTTTAATTCACGAGGCAGTACATGCAATTGGTGCAAAAGGCGATGGTGTTTTTGGTAGCAGCAGGGATCTGTCAGAAAAGATCATTGAGAAGTGCTATCCGGTATTGAAAGGTAAATTGGGAGGGGTAGGATGAGCTATTCTTATATCAGAGTTGATTGGGTTAGTGTAGTATTTTTAGGTATGTTCGCGTTATCGTCTCTATGTTTTGCTCAAGTTGAAGGCAAGCAGGATACTCTGCAAAAAAAAGTGAAACAACGACTTCACTTGGAACCTACCGAAAGCGAACCGCCGCAAGGTATCAGATTACTCGCTGGATATCGACACAAGAGTTCGACGGACTTCGAAGGGAACCAAATAGGTGTGATTTCGAAGGAAGACGGAGCCAAAATCAATTACGAACTAGGCTTTTCACAGGGTTTGTCTGTCGATTCCAGTCATAAGGACTCTTATATCTGGTATCGTGAGCAAAAAGTCGGCAATCGAATCATCAGACTTGCGTTAAAAAAGAATGATATTCTGATAATTAGTATCCCACTCGACGACGATTCAACCAGTCTTCATGCCGCGAACTTCTACTGTTTAGCGAAAAAGCCAGAGGACTTCGCTGACGTGCTTTTGATAGTTTTGCCGTTTGCACTCAGATAGCACCGTCTGCCTCTGAGTCATTTTGAATCGGAGAGCTGATGGAACAGGTTATCAGTGCATTCAGTAGTACAAATATTATTCCGACGTACTTTTGAAGTTAGTCGAGGGAAAATCGAGCGGTGAGGCGAGCGGGCAGGCGGTTACGGTACAGGGGCCGGTTATTAAGCAGAGTTATGGGATCGGGCAAACGGAAACGACGTTTGGGCGGCGGAAGCA
>JBOGOW010000417.1:0-3706 GCA_050748285.1 Pyrinomonadaceae bacterium | reverse complement strand
CTCAGCTTCCCCGAAAAACTAAAGGAGGTCAAACTACCAGACAATCTCCCTTAAAAAACCGGATTTAAAACCTTTGGCAAACAAGGATGCGAAAATCTATTTCCACAACTTTTGACACGAACTCGGAGCGAAAACCAGGAAGCTGCTGGATATATTTTTCAGAAAAAAAGACAGAAAAAACAAAGGAGGAAAACACGCAATCCAAACCACCACTTTCATAGCTTAAAAATCCCACTTCGTGGTCTAGACAACGGGGTTCACTTTAGACTCCATCTATCAAAGATCTGCTTTCTTTCAGTTAATACTTTCCACATTCATATCGACATTTGAAGTCCTTTCCGCCATGTAGTCCCTTAACCGCGACGCGACTTTGTTGGCGGTTTCCGTGATCTGGGTTTATTTTGGAATTCGGTGTTTGCGGGTTTGCGCTGTTCTAGATATTTGTTGAGTAATCAGCAGATACGCGGGAGCTGGTCGCCGGCGAGCATATCGACGATTCGCGTACCGCCGAAACCGGTCGTCATTGAGACGATGCCCTGCGGTTCAGCCTTCACTTCGCCGATGATGCACGCGCCCGCGCCGTGCTCGTGTTTCCGCATTCGCTCAATAACGGCGTCGGCGATCCCGCCGGAAACAATGGCAACGAGCTTGCCTTCGTTCGCCACATATAGCGGATCGAGGCCAAGAATTTCACACGCCCCGCGAACGTTTTCTCTTACGGGAATTAAATCTTCGCGGATCTCGATGGCTATGTTTGAACTCATCGCGATCTCATTCAGCGTTGTCGCAACGCCGCCGCGAGTCGGGTCACGGAGCGAATGTATCGCGTCCGTTGCGTTGTGGCTTTCGGCTTCGTCCAGGATATCGGCGATCAAGGAATGCAGAGACGCGCTGTCGCTTTCGATATCGGTTTCGAGTTCGAGTTCGCCGCGGGCGATCATGATCGTCGTGCCGTGGTCGCCGATCGTGCCGCTCACGATCACCTTGTCGCCGACCTGCGCGCGAGATGACGAAATATCTGCTTTCGTTTCGATCACGCCTATTCCGGCAGTGTTAATAAACAGTTTGTCGGCGCCGCCTTTTTGGACGACCTTTGTGTCGCCGGTAACTATCTGGACGCCGGCTTCGTCTGCCGCATTCTTCATCGACGCACAAACACGACGAAGATCGTCGATCGGAAAACCTTCTTCGATAATGAAACCGGCGGAGAGATATAGCGGCCGCGCGCCGCTGACCGCAAGGTCGTTGACCGTGCCGTGCACCGCCAAACTCCCGATGTCGCCGCCCGGGAAAAAGATCGGATCGACAACGTATGAGTCAGTGGTAAATGCAAGCTTTTCGAAATTGCGGGCGTCGAAAATCGCTTGATCCTCAAGTTTTTCGAGAAGCGGATTTTGAAATGCTTCGAGGAAAACGCCTTCGACAAGGTCGTGCATCGCCCGCCCGCCGCTGCCGTGCGCCAGCGTGATATGCGTTTCGCGTATTTTGTGTTTTCGCCGCCGCGCACGCTCGACACGTTCGAAAAGCGGCGAAGATGTAAATGCTGTTGACATCGTTAGTTGACCGTCGGCGTTGCTTGTTTTTCGGAACGCTGTGCAACTTTCGAAAGCCGGCCAAAATTGTAATATGCGGCACATGCTCCTTCGCTCGAAACCATGCACGATCCGATCGGTGTTTCCGGCGTGCAGGCGGTTCCGAAAACCTTACATTCCCATGGCTTTTTCACGCCCTTTAGAATCTCGCCGCACTGACATGCTTTCGGATCGGCGACGCGAATACCGGGAACTTCGTAGATCAATTCGGCATCGAACTTTGAGTACTTCGGTTTCAATTTCATCCCGCTGTGTGCGATCGACCCAAGCCCGCGCCACTCAAAAAAGTCTCTCGCCTCGAAAACTTCCGAGAGCACTTCGAGAGCTTTTCGATTGCCGTCGCGTTCGACCACGCGGCCGTATTGATTTTCGATCTCGGCACGTCCCTCGTTTATCTGCTTTACGATCATATAAACTGACTGCAAAACGTCGAGCGGTTCAAAACCGGTTACGACGAGCGGCTTGCCGTATTCCTGCGGCACAAATTCGTAGCAGCGCGTTCCGATCACCGTGCTAACATGCCCCGGCCCGACGAAGCCGTCGAGCTGCAGATCGGGCGAATCCAACATCGCCTTGAGCGACGGCACGATCATAATGTGGTTGCAAAAAACACTGAAATTTTCGACGTTATCTTTTGCAGCCTGCAGGATCGTCATCGCGGTCGAGGGCGAGGTGGTTTCAAAACCTAAAGCAAGAAAGATGACACGACGTTCGGGATTTGCCTTTGCAATTTTCAGCGCGTCGAGCGGCGAATAAACCATCCGCACATCGGCGCCTTGCGCTTTTGCGTCGAACAAATTCGTGTTCGAACCCGGCACACGCATCATATCGCCGAATGTCGTAAAGATGACGTCCGGTTCAAGCGCGAGCGAGATGCAATCATCGGTTCGGCCAAGCGGAATGACACAGACAGGACATCCGGGCCCGTGGATCATCTCGATATTAGGCGGCAAAAGGTCTTCGATGCCGTATTTAAAAATTGTATGCGTGTGGCCGCCGCAGACCTCCATTAACTTTAGCTCTTTGTCGGTCATCCCGGCGATCTTATCCGCCAACCTGAGTGCGAGATCGCTTTGACGATATTCGTCGATGAATTTCATAAGTCCTCGTTTATGGTTCTTGCGTACGGAGTTCCGTCTTTAGGCGGTTCTTTCGTTTCAGAGCCAGATAAAAGCTGGAACTACTAACCCTGAAGCAGCGATTTGTGCTGCAAAAATTCGTGCACCATGTCCCACATTATGTGGTAAAGAGTAACGTGCGATTCCTGTATCCGATGGATGCTGGTTGTCGGCACGGTGAAACAAAAATCGATCAGTCCGCCCGCTTTCATCTCTTCCATTTTGCCGCCTTCGTCGCCCGCGAAACCTATGGTAACAAGCTGCATTCGCTGTGCGGTTTTGAATGCATGCAAAAGATTTTCGGAATTTCCGCTTGTCGAAATCGCGATCAAACAATCGCCCGGTTTTCCGAGCGCAATGATCTGACGAACGAACACATCGGCAAAATTCACGTCGTTGGCTACAGCCGTAACCATTGCCATATCGTTATTTAGGCAGATCGCCGGCAAAGCCTTGCGGCCGACCGTGATCGGGTGCATAAATTCGACCGCGATGTGCTGAGCATCGGTCGCCGAACCGCCGTTGCCGCAAACGAGCAACTTTCGCCCGCGTTGAAACGCCTTCGCCATCTCAAGCGAAGCCGCCAAAATTCCGTCTTTATTTTCTTCGAAGAATTTCTGCTTTACCGCAACGCTCTCGCGTGTTTTTTCAAGCAGTGAAAATCCGAGCTGCGCGGTTAATTCCTCAGGCTCCCTTTTGCTCTCGTGCAAAAAAGGATAGAAGGACTCAGAAAAATCTTCGATAGCCTTTGTCATATTTTTTGCCCACGAAACACACGAAAAACACAAAATAAAAGCACTATTTTCTTTTTTTCGTTTGTTTCGTGTATTTCGTGGGCATCTCTTCCTCAATCTATCGCCGTCTGAAATTGCTCGAATTCTTCTTGATACGAGCCGAGTTCCTGCAATAATTGCAGCGTTTCATGTGCCTGTTTTTCGTCGATCTTGCTCATCGCAAAACCGACGTGGACGAGCACATAGTCGTCCAGGACAATGT
>JBOGOW010000416.1:0-3709 GCA_050748285.1 Pyrinomonadaceae bacterium | reverse complement strand
TTGTATGTTCAAAAAAGCATCCAATTCGTATAGATTTGGATATAGAAAAGGAGAATGGCAGCTCGGTCGTGTGGAGGTTCTTTTGAAACCGTCACGAAGCAAGATGCGTCATTCTCCCCTTCGAAGGTTTATCTCGAACAGTTGACTGGGACTTTTGATCCCGTATTTCTGCAAGTTTGAGCAAACCCTTTTTTTGGCCTCTTTATTATGACACACATCAAACACCATGAAAAAAGTTGAAACCATACCAAACGAACAAAATGTTATCGGCATAGACGTTGCAAAAGACGAGTTGGCAATATTCGTTGACGGCCCTTCTGAGCGGTCTTTTACATGTCCGAATAAACCAAAAGATCTCAAGCTCGTGGCACGCGAGTTTAAGAAGTTAAATCCGGCCATAATCGTGCTGGAGGCCACGGGCGGTTATGAACTGACCGCTGCGATTGCCTTTGCCGAGGCCGGTCTGCCGTTTGCTGTCGTCTTTCCGAGACGTGTGCGTCAGTTTGCTCTCGGACTCGGCATGAACGCCAAAACCGACGACATCGATGCCCGCGTCATTGCCTATTACGGACGAATGGCCGGTATCAAGAGTGTCCCGCTTAAATCCAGGGAACTGCGGGAACTTGAGTCCCTTACAACTCGCCGCTCGCAGCTCATCGAAATGCGTCTGGCCGAGCAGAACCGGCTCGGCACCGCCTATCCGTCTGCTCAAAAGAGCATCCAGCACCATATCCGCTTTATCGAACGTCAGATCAAGGACGCCGATACAGAGATCGCTTCCCGGATCAAGGAAAGCGAAACCTTCAGACAGGCTGACGAACTGCTGCAGTCGGTTCCAGGCGTCGGCCCCACATTGAGTTCGACCCTCATTACCGATCTGCCCGAACTCGGCATTCTTTCCAATCGTCAGATCGCCGCTCTCGTCGGCGTCGCACCCTTTGCCCGTGATACCGGCAAATCCACCGGAAAAAGGTTCTGCAAAGGCGGCAGAAACTCCATTCGACGCGTTCTCTATATGGCCACCATCGCCGCCACCCGTTTCAATCCGGTTATCAAACAGCATTACCAAAAATTGTGCGATTCAGGAAAACTCAAAAAAGTCGCCCTCATCGCCTGTGCTAGAAAATTACTTATTACCCTAAACGCCATCCTCAAAAATAACCGAGCATGGCAAGTCAAACCACTACTGTCTTGAACTTGACTTTTAACACAGTTGCTTCGTGGATTCCCTTATTTCTTAGCAAAAGAACTGTCCACGAAATTACACAAAAATACACAAAAGTAGAAAGCTTTGAAAAAGTAAAAATTTCTAATTCTTATTCGTGCATTAGCGGCAAAAAATAGCCACGAATGCACGAATAGGAAATAATTTCGGGCTGTGGCGGATTAGAGTCGCAAAGTTTTTGAGAGCTCTTTAATAACAATGAAAAAGGCGGGTTGCCCCGCCGGTTAAATAATCTTTTGGTGAAATTAGTTCTTCTTTTTCTTGTCGCCGTCCGGATCCGCTGTCACTACATAGGGGCGATGTTGGACGACGTATGTCTTTTCGTCGGTGTTGCCGTCGCCATCGACGTCAACCTTAACGTCGATCTTGTATCGTTTCCCGAGCTGATGTTTTTCATCGAGTTCGTATGCCAAATTATACTGGCTGCGAAGCAGTCCGTTTATCGATTGAAGATAGCCGGGAATCTCGCCTTCGAAAGTCATCTCGAAATGAGCACCGCCGGATTCGCGTGCGAACGTATTAAGCTGGCTTTTTGCCGAAAGGAACGACATTCTATCCGGATTGCCAGGCAAAACCCGCGACGGATCCAACTGATCGCAATACTTTTTACAAAAAAGATTTCCGGTGCTGATGATGTAAATCGGAATACCTGCTTCCTGAACTATCTTGCGTGCATCCGAAAAATTGATCTTGCTAAAAGTATCGATGCCTGAAGTAACCAGAATGATCGCTCGTCGTTTCGCCTTAACCGCAACCATTCCCTGATAATCCGCTTTTTCGGCTTCGGAATTTTCGAGCACGACCGAATCGCCGCGACCGCCGACTAACGCGAATTTGATCGCATCATAGACATTATTCTCGCGAAACGCCGGCTGGTTTCGAAGCAGTAAATTTATCGTTTCACGAATTCGTCCCGGATCGTTCGTAAAATCGGTTATCGGCGTCGGTCTAAGGTCGAACGCTATCACGGATGCGTAATCATCCGGCGGTTTGATGAACTTGGTCAAAAAATCCGCAACCGGACGAAGCGCCTCATAAAAGCCCGGTTCGAAAAATCCGCCGTTTGCTCTGCCAAATATTTCTGTCCACTTGCTGTATTCGAGCACAAGCGTAACCGTGATCGGGGCTTCGGGCGTGGTAAAACTTGAAATCGGTTTTTTTACGCCGTCTTCAAATATCTGAAAATTATCACGCTTCAAACCGGTTATGATCTGCCCGGTTTTCTTATTGATAACTACAGCATCGACCGTGACGACGTTTGTATCTATTACAACAACGCCAGCCTGAACCTCGGCGGTTTTTTCTTCTTCCTTTCGTTTCTTTTCCTCTTCCTCTTTCTTTAGCTCTTCCTCTGTTTTTGGTTTCGGGCGCTGATTTCTCTTTTCGTCGTTCGTCGTCGGCCGCTGCGGTTTCGATTGGGAATAGACACCGGCGACGCCATAAGCGAAAATAACCACAAGGACGAGGGCGAGCGAAAGAAGACGTTCTGGGTATTTCATAATTTTAAAAAACTGGAGGCCGGTTTTGAAGTATTTGATTCGAATTTACGCCTTTTGGTTGGACAAAAGCAATGATTCGAACATTATTGTTAGCCCGTTAGCCATTGACGCGATGCGAACGGGTTGACAGCGGCTCGCTTTGCTAATTACAATTTGCGCAAAAACAGCGATCTCAATATGTCAAATTCAGACCAGCAGCAGTTTTATTCCGCAGGCGTTGCCTTCTCATCGGACGAACTGCGCCTCGTGATCGCCGACGATGCCGGAAAACAGTTATCAGTGAGGACGGCTGGCATCGAGCCGGAGAGTGCCATTGCGAATCAGATCCATGAACTGCTGATCGAGAATGACGCCGGTTTCGATTCGCTTGGGATCGCCTTGCCGGGTTTGATAGAAACTAAAACTCAAAAAGTTGTCGGGTCGCGAATGACCGAATTGGCCGGCATCGACGTGGTCGCCGACCTTTCCGAAATAGTTGACGGCCGGATAGTTATCGAAAATGATGCGAACGCCGCTGCGTTTGCCGAATTTATTGCCGGTGCCGGCGGCGGCACGCGCGACCTTATGTTCGTTTTTGTAGGCGAAGGCATCGGCAGCGGATTGATACTCGACGGAAAGATATGGCGTGGAAGCAGCGGTTTCGCAGGCGAGATCGGTTCGATCGTTGTCGATGAGGAAGGCACGCGTCTCGAAGATGTTGCGTCGATACCGAACATCGTTCGCAGGACAAAAAGCCGGTTTCATCAGGACAGCACATCGATACTGAACAAAACGCCGGAGAGCAAGATAACGTTCGCCGATATTTTGGACGCCGCCGCTAAGGAAGACGACCTTGCACAACTAATGATCGAGCGTACCGGAATCTATATCGGCTCGGCGATCGGAGCGGTATTAAATATTCTCAACATCGAAACCGTGGTGATCGGCGGCGCGATCACCGATGCAGACGGTGTAATGCTTGGCGCAATCTCGCGTCAGGCTGAAC
>JBOGOW010000415.1:0-3737 GCA_050748285.1 Pyrinomonadaceae bacterium | reverse complement strand
GCCCTTCGACCGACGCGGACGCCGAAATATATTGCCGTCGAAGCTGTATCAACTTGCTTCGCAATTCGTATTCCGTCTGGTGCCTTAGAAAAGCATCTGAGATCTTAAGATCCGCTAGGACATCGACGCCATACAAAACTTTATGGGCAACCGTCATCTGATGAAATTCAATCGGGAAAACATCTGCGGCATTCTGAAGCTCAGATACCGTAAAATAAACCGGAACAGGGTGTCCCATTCTGTTCCATTCACGCATACACGCATACGCTTGCCGCAAATCTTTCGGCCCGATCTTTTGCAGTGCGATCAAAATATTGTAGTCAGAATGTTTCGGTATAAAATCTCCCGCCGCCGCCGATCCATATAGGATTACGGCCGCAAGGTTTTTGCCGTGCGTCGCTTTAACGTCATCGACAAATACTGTGAATTGATGCTCCATACGCCTAAGTTTCGAGTTCCAAGTTTCGAGTTTCTAGTTATAGACAATTTCAAAATCTTCGTATATCAAAACCAGAAACTAATTTACCATCCACCACCCGCGCCGCCGCCGCCGAAATCTCCTCCTCCGCCAAAGCCGCCCCAATCGCTGCCACCGCTTCCCCAAGAGGAAGAGCTGTCTGACGAAGATCCCCCCGAACCGCCGGCAATTATCCATGGCAATACACTTCCGCCGCCGCCAAAGCCGCCGCCCCAGCGGTCCTGATCTCTGCGCGACTTACCTCCGCCGCCGCGGTTTGACCAGATTATCAACGCGATCACCAAAATTACAACCAGGCAGCAAAATAAGCTATAAAGCGGTGACCCGCCTTCATCCGACGTGCCGCCAACCGGTTGCGCTTCCGTGATGCCGCTTGAACGGGTCTCAATTGTCTTAATGTACGCGTTTACGGTATCGGCGATGCCTTTGCCGTAATTTCCTGTTCTAAATTCGGGGACGAGGTTTTGGCGTTGCAGACTGCCGGCGATGCCGTCGGGCAATTCATCTTCGAGGTCGCGGCTTACGTGCGTAAAATACTTGCGGTCATCGATCGCAATGAAAAGCAATGCGCCCGGATTATCATCCGCTTTCGAGCCGATCTTCCATCCGCGTGCGACGGCGAGCGAATAATCGAAAATGTCGCGGTCGCCCGTGGTCTTTACGACCGCAACGGCGATCTCAACACCGGACGACGTTTTGAACGCCCGAAGTTTTTCTTCAAGGCTTTGCTTTGTCGCTGAATCGATTACTCCGGCGTAATCGTTAACGTGGCCGTTCGGCGGAGGCAGCGGTGAATCCTGCGAAAATGCACAAACCACGCCGGCGCAAAAAACAACTGCGGCAAATACAAACCTAACGGTTGAAAGTGTGCGGCCTTTTGTCATTCCGTGTAAATCGATTGTGTCAAATATAAATAGAATACGAAAGGATGAGACGGCGTGTTCCGCAAATCGGCATCGGTTAATTACCGACTCGTTCGACTTCAACGACGGTTGCACGCAGGGCACGGGCGACCTTGCGAATTTTGGGATGTCGTTTTGCGAATTCGAAAAGTTCTTCTTCGGTTGGTGTGTCGCTCAAAATCGGCAGCGGAAGATCTGCATCTTCTTCCGCAATCGGCGGCGAGTATTTCGGATCGATTCTCGTTGGTCCGTTTGACGCTGAAGCGGCTGCAGCAAGCGGTCTCGTCTCAGCAAATGTCGCGGCTAGTTCCGAAGCAAAGGCGAATCGGCTAAGATCGTCGCCGTAATATAAAAGCGTATCTTCATAAGCGTCATCGAGCCGTTTGTGCTCAAAATGTTCGAGCATTTCCGGCGGAATCTCGACGTAGCGAACAGGAAATTGTTCCGCTTCATAGCGAATCGGCGGCGGCTCGAATGGCTCTTCGAATTCAGATTCGGGCGGACGGTCGTCGAAATCAGGCTCCGGCCAATCGGGTTCGGCCGGTTCAAATTTCAGAGTTTTTTTTTCCGCAGCTGCCGCTTGCGAAAGCGGCGTTTCGGATTTTATTTCGGATGTAGGCACTCCGCAATTTGCTTTTTCAAGAACGGCGAGACGTTCGAAAATCGTGTCGATCGAGGTCAAACGACGCATTTCGACCAACCGCACAAGTCCGAGTTCGAGCATATGACGCGGCTGAGTTGCGTCCTTTAATTTCGTCTCGGTTTCGGCAACGGAATTGAAGAAGCGAATCAGATCGCTTTCCGAGAAGTTCGCCGCAAGCTCTTCTATTTGAACGGTTTCAAGCATCGCACCGGCAAGCAGCGTTTCGGAATCGCCGGCGACCTTATAAACCATCAGGTCACGAATCACCGAAAGCAGATCGCGGCAAAAGCTCCGAAGGTCGTGGCCCTCGGTCGTTAGTTTCTCGACGACCGCAAGCTGTGCGGCGGCGTCTTTTTCGGCTATCGCCTTGATCGAGGCGACCAGCGTATCGCGGCTTGCCATTCCGAGCGCGCTCGTAACATCGCCGACCTCGATCTTCGCGCCGGAAAAGCTGATCACCTGATCGAAATTCGATTGCGCATCGCGCATCGATCCTTCACCAGAACGTGCAAGTTCACGCAAGGCCGCTTCGGAAATATCGATCTTTTCGGCATCGGCGATAAGTTTCAAACGCTCGAATATTTTCTGCTGCGGTATCGTGCGAAAAATGAATTCCTGGCAACGCGACGTGATCGTTTCCGGCACCTTGTGCAGCTCGGTCGTCGCCATAATAAAGACGACATTCGGCGGCGGTTCCTCGACCGTTTTCAGCAGAGCGTTGAACGACGAGGTCGAGAGCATATGCACTTCGTCGATGATAAAGATCTTGAAGCGGTCGCGGGCGGCGCCGATATTGATATTTTCGACGATGATCTCGCGAATCTTATCGACCTGCGTGTTCGAGGCCGCGTCGAATTCGAGCACGTCGATCGAACGGCTTTCGGCGATCTCTTTGCACGAAGGACAGGCGTCCGCGTCGGTAGTTTTGCAGGGATTCAGGTTCGGTTTGTCGGTCTTGTGGCAGTTTAGGGCCTTAGCCAATAGGCGTGCGGTCGTCGTCTTCCCGACGCCGCGTGCGCCCGAAAACAGATACGCGTGATGCAGGCGGTCAAACTCGATCGCATTAAGCAAAGTCTGCGTAATATGCCCTTGGCCGGTCACTTCCTCAAAAGCCTGCGGCCGCCATTTTCGTGCAATAACCTGATAACTCATCGTGAGAAGTCAATTGTAAATGGTAAATGCCGATTAGTAAAAGTTGAAAAGATAAAGAACGGGGGCAATATGCTGTTGTCCTTAGGCATTAAGTGAGAAAACCGTCTTGATCACATCTTTGGTTTTGGTGCCGCTTTTTGTGACTTGCGGAATTCGGCGGCGGTTTCGGTCTCGATGCGGATGATTCCCTCGTCGATACTACGCGGTCGGTCCGGGTATTCGACCGAGCAGTAATTATCGCTTTCCGGAACCGGCTGGCCGCTGTCATTTCGGCAATAGAATGCTACTATCCTTTCCTTTCCGCAGGTGTATTCGTAGCCGTAATTGATCTTGGTTTGAGCCGCAACCGATGCGACATAGACGAACAGCAATATCAAAAGTTTGCTTGATCTCATATTCTTGGGGTGGAGATATTTGAGAAAGATTTATATCGGAAAACCGGTCAAAAGTCAACGCAAAAAAGCTAGCTCGATTGGCGAGCATTAGCAACCGGGGAGCACGTATATATTCGAGAGCTTTGAAAAACCTTTTGTTTGGCTCCAAAAATGAGAAGGTTTAGTTC
>JBOGOW010000414.1:0-3739 GCA_050748285.1 Pyrinomonadaceae bacterium | reverse complement strand
GCTCTCGCTACCGATGCTCTGAGTATGCTTCTTCACTTGTCCAACCTCGTCATAGCGAAAATTATGAATCGTCTCCGGCGTTCCATAGGTTGTATTCGCTGCCGTTTTCACTTTTGTTAGTCTGCCATAGTTATAAAATCCCGATTCCGTCTCGTCATAAGTATAATTCACGGTCGGCGTTTGATAACCAGTCTCGCCCGTGTAAACCACGCTCGAAATACGATTCAGCCCGTCGTATGTAAAAGCCGTTTTCACGCCTCGCGAATACCCTCGATAAGCAAATTGTCCGTGTTGTATTTATAAACACCCGTCCACTGCGTTGGCGTGGGACTCGCTTTAACACCGGCATCATTCAGCGTCGGCGAGGCTTCAACCTGCCGCTCATGCGTAAGGCGCGAAAGCGAATCGTATTTAAATAACCTTTCCTGCGTCACAGTTCCATCGGATTGGGTGACTTTCTCTAGCGCACAGCTACGAGGGGACGTTCTCGATCAGGAATATGGAAATGACAGCGACTACCACAAACAAGAGATGTAGAATTATCCAGTAAGCTAAGGAAATCGGCGTCCGACTTTTTTTAGTAAGCCTCGTCCATCGAAAGAAGGGGTAACTTGTAACTGACACTATACAAAAAATTAGTACCCCGCTCACTGGAAGAAAGTTACCCAGCGGCGTCAGAACAACAAGGAGAAAGCCAACAAGAGTTATATAAATTGTGCCGATGAACCGCAGTACATTCTCTTTCGATTCTCTAGTCATTTTCTCCATAGCTATGTCAACCTCCAAACAAACTTGATGCGGACCGGAAGAACCACGGTCTCTCATCGCGAATAGGACCTGAATAACCCGTTTCTTGACGGCATTTTTCTTGGGCTTGTTGTTGTGCGCCGTTCCACCGTTCGGCATCGTTTTGGAATGTCATAAATAGGCCTATCAAAATTGCAAGGCGTCTCGCTGCCCCCCAGCCCCGGGCCGCCCTGTGTCCGTCGCTGCCACCACCCTGGCCCGGCGCGGCTGAGGCGCCGCCTAAAGCAGCAGCAGCTAAAATTAAACGAGTACGGATTTCATTGAAAATTGGTTGCATTTCTCGTCGAACACATTCTTTAAACTTCTCCCATCGTTCATTATTATCTTTCTTTTTGCGTTCAACTTCTTCCTTTGAAATACCCTTTATTTCTGGGAACAGACTGTTCGGGTTTCCAGTCCCACCGCCTGGTATATTCCCCGGATCAGGTCTATCTATGGTTTGGGAGAAATAGTCCCGACCAATGAAGAAAATGCTCCAGTCCCAATCTATTTGAACGGGTTGGCCGCTATTCGAACGACATATTCCATTTTGGTCATATGTACCGTGATAAATAGGATTGCCGTCTGAGCCTGTACCCTGGTAGTCGCAAGCTTCACCAGGCTCACCAACCAGTCCGGTTGGATCGACGAAATTTGTTGGTTGGTTTACGACGTATGAATATCTGTTGAAGGACTGCGGGTCACCGAGTTGCATTGATCCTTTGTACGGATCGGGGCTTGTCCAGCGGCCGGCGGAGGCTTCGTTTTTGCGGAACCAAGTGTGATCTAGTCCGGTTGCATCGTCGCGTTCGGTGAGTCCGTAGCCTTGGCGTGTCTGAATCGCGCCGTAGTAGCCTTGGGTTGTTGAGCGCAAACCGACGCCTGCGCCGATGTTTTCACCGAACGCTTGGTGGTCTGTTCGGGAAACTACGAAACCATTCGAATTTGTAACCGTCCGCACCGAACCTTGCCAATCCTGTTGAATGTAGCGAATGCCGCCAACGCCTTCATCGGCCTGACCGTATTCGGCAACGAGCTTTCCAAAGGCATCGTAAATAGAAAATCTCCAAACGTCATTGACTTCGGTCGCAACACGGTTTCCAAGTGCGTCATAAACCGTCCAGGCATCGGGTGTTTCGGAGCGCGTAGCTTTCACCATGCGACCGTTCGCGTCATACGAAAATGCCATATCTCGGAATTTTTCATCTGTCGTAACCATTCCAGCTTCGTCGTAAGTCGTATCGGTCGTAAACCTGTTCGTTGATTTGCTTATGTCAGAATCTTCTATCGGAGTAAACGGTAACGGATTTTGCTGACCTGTCGTTGGATTGCTTTCGCGCAAGAGCGAAAAATAAGAAAGCTAACGCTATGACAGGTATGATAGGCAGAGTAACCGTGACGGCCCAGATCAATTGTTGATTTAATGCCAGATCATATTGCGGATAACCCAGCAAGGAATTGCCTGGAGACGCTGGATCGAAAAATATTACAACCCTTTCCCCAATGTTTATTTTGTTAAATAGAGGGTTTCCGGCCCCGGCTCGTCCGTGTCCAGAATATGAAATTCCGTTTACCTCATAAGTGTAGTAGATCAACTGATGATTCTCAGCATCTTTGTTAATCACAGTTCCGTAAATGGGTTCGCCTTTATATGCATAATACTGCAAATCCGAAGAGTCGAAAATCTGTCTGCCGACGAAAAACGCAAAAACTGTCAGCACTACCCAAATTATAAATAAATATCCAATCTTGTTCATCTTACCGTCACCTTCAAAGAAGTATTTTCCTACTTACCACAATTCCCACTAAATGCTGTATTTGCAACGATTGGCCTTGCCCCTTGAGTTTGGAAATTAAAGTAGCCGAGCCCGGCTCCCGGACCTATTTCTAATGTCTGTGTCCTCGAACCGGGATTCAGTCCCAATTGAAAGTTAAGTATTCCAAGTGCAATAATGTGCGTGTCTGTAACACCTTGATGTTCACCAGGGTCCCTCGCATTCGATAGAAACAACGATGGGCCTATATCGACCATAGCACCAATTCCAAAACCTCTATTTGATGGAGTTCCGACGCTACCTCCAGCTGCGGTTCCACCGGCAAGTACTCCGCCAGAACGAGCGATAAATGTCGTCGTGCTGCCTCCAGTCCGGTCCACGCCAAATGTCGCACCGCCAGTCCCTATAATGGTTCCCCCAAATCCAGCTCCTGCGGTTGCCGAAAAACTTACGCCGAATTGTAAACAGGGTGGCGTAGTGTCAATTGGTTCTCTTGGCGGCCTCGAGACGCCAGGACCAATAGAAGGTCCGCGCCCTCCACCACCACCGCCCGGATCGCCGGTTGGCCCGCCGCCACGGCTTCCAAAGATAGGGCCACCAATCTCAAAGCAATCTGCCCCAAAATCTGTCCACTGCGAAACGATTGTTGTACCGTCCTCATCATAGATGGTCGTTACAACCACCGTACACCATAGCCCACTTGGATCGACGAAGTTCGTCGGCTGATTACCTACGTAACTGTAGCGATTGAAGCTCTGTGGATCGTCGATATCCATTGAACCGTTGTACGGATCAGGTGATGTCCACCTACCGGTGGAGCCTTCGTTCTTGCGGAACCAGGTGTGGTCGAGGCCGGTGGCTTCGTCGCGTTCTGTTAAGCCGTAGCCTTGTCTAGTTGCGATTGTTCCCCAATAGCCTTGAGCGGTCGAGCGAAGGCCGACACCGGCTCCTACGGCTTCGCCGAAAGAAGTATAATCCGTACGCGAGACGACAAAACCATTTGAGTTTGTGATCGTTCTCACCGAGCCTTGCCAGTCCTGTTGAATATAGCTGACACCTCCTACGCCTTCATCGGCTTGGCCGTATTCGGCGACGAGCTTCCCAAAGGCATCATAGATCGAGAACCGCCAAACGTCATTGACCTTGCTGGCAACTCTGTTTCCGAGAGCATCATAAAC
>JBOGOW010000413.1:0-3741 GCA_050748285.1 Pyrinomonadaceae bacterium | reverse complement strand
GAAGAAAAAGAGCGGATCGCAAAGGAACTCGAAAACACAAAAGAACTTACTTACAAAAAGCTGCGAAAGCTGCTCAGGATCGGCGATGATGTCCGCATCAATCTTGAGGCTAACGAAAAGAAGATATATGGCAATAAAACCGCTTATGCCTTTCGCAAAGCGATCGGCCAGAAATGGGATGAGTATAACGAGGAAGAACAGAATCGTCTCACGGAGGAGCTTTTTCGAATAGAAAACGAAGAAGGATTGAAAAAGCGTTTAAAAGGTTACTGGAATTTCGACGATGCCGAGATCGAAAAACTTGAAGGCGTTTGGCACCAATTAGAAGACGGATACAGCCGACTTTCGTTAAAAGCCATTAGAAAAGTTTTGCCATTAATGATGGAAGGCAAAAGATATGACGAAGCGGTAACAGAAGTTTACGGTGACCACCGAAAAAAATTCGGAAGCGAGGAATTTCAGAAACTCGGTCTTCCGCCAAAAGAGCTTCGAAACCCAATCGTTTTCAAGGCTCTTTGCGAAGTGAGAAAGGTTGTCAATGCGATAATTCGCGAGCATGGAAGGCCGGACGAGATCCACATCGAAATGGCCCGCGATTTGAAGCTGACGAAACTTCAGAAAGAAAAAGCGATGAAGCAGGCCAATGAAAACAAGCGGGCAAATGAACAGGCCGAAGAATTTTTCCGTCAAAAATTCGGCCTCGAAAATATTTCCGGCACCGACAAATTGAAATACCGTCTATGGAGAGAATCGGGCGAGAGATGTCCTTATACCGGAAACAATATTCCTCCCGAGGCATTGCTTAACGACGGCCTGGTCGATATAGAACACATAATTCCTTACAGCAAATGTTTTGACGATTCGTATATGAACAAGACGATCTGCGACGCCAAATTCAACCGCGAGGTAAAGAAAAATCAGGCTTCTGGCGAGATATACGATCCTGAAAGTGATAAATATGCCGAGCTAATGCAGCGAGTTACCATGCTTCCTTTTGGCAAACAGCGGAAGTTTAAAATGACAAAAGATGAACTGGAAAAGACCGATTGGGCCGGGCGCCAACTTTCCGACACAAGGTATATTTGCCGCGAGGCACGCGGTTATCTGCGCCAGCTTTATCCATACAGCCCTGATGAAGGCAAATATGTTCAAGTTGTTGCCGGCGGAGCAACGGCAAATCTTCGACATGTGTGGCGTGTAAACGCGATACTTTCCGATGGCGACATAGAATACAAGAACCGTTGGGATCACCGCCATCACGCCATTGACGCAATAGTCGTTGCCTTGTGCAGCCGCGGTCTTTACCAACTAATTTCAAAATTGTCGGGGCAAAACAAGGAACTGATGCGAAACATTCTAAAAGGCTTTGGCGAGCCGTGGCGCGGATTTCTCGACGATGTTGATGAAGCCATGAAATCTCTCATCGTATCCCACGCGCCGACTCGAAGAGTGCGCGGCCAACTGGTGGAAGAAACCGCATATGGAGCAACGGCTACTCCCGGTGTGTACGTTCGGAAAAAGCCCGTCAATGCCCTGACTCAAGCGATGGTCAAGAAGATAGTAGATCCAACAATTATGGAACTCGTAGAACTTCGTCTGTCACAATTCAACGGAGATTTGAAGAAAGCATTTGCAGAGCCGCTATTGCATAAAGACGGCAAAACGCCGATACGCAATGTTCGGCTGTTCGAAACTAGGTCGCCTGAAACATTTCTCGGCGTCAAGGACGCATCCGGCAATGAATACAAATACTATCCGCTCGCCGGAAACCATCACGTAGATATTTTTGAAAATATCGACAGCGGCGAACGAAAGGCGATCCTCGTTCCGCGTTTTTACGCGGCACAACGAAACTGGAAGCCCGCCGAACTTGGACCGGAATGGCGAAAACTCTTTTCGCTCTGCGCAAATGATTATGTCGAATTTCGTGGAGATGACGGCGAATTGAAGATTTTAAGGATTCAGAAGATGTCCGGTGGCAGGAACACTAGGTTAAATCTCCGACCGCTCGAAGATGCGAGAAGCGAATATATTCCTGGATTGAGCGTTGAACTGAAAAGTTCAAACGGATTTAAGAAAATTACTCGCAAGCTTCAGGTCGATCCGCTTGGGCGTCTTACAAAGGCAAGTGATTAAGAATTGTTGATATTTTCAATTGCCTCCACCTTTAGGTGGAGGTTTAAGGGTCATTTAGAGTCGGCTTTAGCCGAATTCCGTTAAGAAAATCATCCTTTTGTTTAGCAAAAAATTTAGCTAAAGCCAATCGGAAGTATTTTTTTTAACCAATTGGGCTAAAGCCGTGAATATCCTAACAAGCTCACCTCCAGCTAAAGCTGTAGGCAATTGATAAGTATCGCCAGGAATTATTATTCGAACAGTTCGCTTGTCTAGCTGAATGCTTATGATAAAGCGAACGGTTGAAATTTCTACACCCGGCTGTTATGTCCATACAAAAGACGAACAGCTTGTAATCGAAAAAGACGGATTCAAAGTCGGCACGGTTCCGATCGAAGACCTCGGCGTATTGATACTCGACAGCCCGCAGCTTCTTATTACTTCATCGGTGATGGGAAAGCTGGCTGAGGAAAATGTATCGGTTATCTTTACGGACGCCAAGCACCTTCCGGCCTCGCTGACGATTCCCTTTTCGGCACATTCCATACAAACCAAAGTTTTGAACAGCCAGATCGAGGTTTCGCTTCCGGTAAAGAAACGGCTTTGGTCGGCGATTATTTCCGCCAAAATTGCGAATCAGGCGCGTTCGCTCGAATTATGCGGAAAGGACGGAACTGTGCTTAAAGAAATAGCAAACCGCGTGAAAAGCGGCGATTCCGAAAATCTTGAGGCCTATGCCGCACGAGCCTATTGGAAAAAGCTGTTTGGCGACGAATTCAAGCGCGACCGCTTTGCCGGCGACCATAATATGCTGCTGAATTACGGCTACGCGATTGTCCGAGCCGCAACCGCAAGAGCGATAGTCGGAACCGGTCTTCATCCGGGTCTCGGTCTGCACCATAAAAATCAATACAACCCATTTCCGCTTGCGGACGATCTGGTCGAACCGCTTCGGCCTTTCGTGGATGTCCGAGTTAATTCAATATTGAAAAGCTGCAAAAGCCCGCCCGTAAGCAAGGGCGATACTTTCGACGTCGATAGCGGAATCCGTCTCGACCGCGAAACAAAACAGGAATTGCTCGGCTTGCTTGCCGATGACTGCATCTATGACGGCGGAAAACTTCCGCTTCTGGTCGCGCTTGGAAATTACGCAGCCACGGTCAAGCAGGTGTTGATGGGTGAAGCGGAAAAGCCTTTGATCCCGGTATTATGAGATTTTTTGGAGGACTAGATACAGTGTGGATGGTTGTAATGTTCGATCTGCCGACCGAAATGGCCGAAGACCGGCGGCGATATGCGCAGTTTCGCAAGATGCTTCTTAAGAACGGTTTTTCGATGCTCCAATTCTCGGTTTACGGTCGCCATTGCGCCTCGGACGAAAATGCGGAAGTCCATGAAAAAAGAGTGGTTGGAGCGTTGCCGCCGCAGGGAAATGTGCGTATAATAAAAGTTACCGAAAAGCAGTTTGCCCGAATGAAAACCTTTTATGGAAAATCCCGCCGACAAACAGAAGAACCGCCGCTTCAGCTTAGTTTTTTCTAAGCCTCGGCAGCGGTATCTTTATTCTTTCCAGTTAGTTACGACCAATCTAGTTTAGCAGATATGAGAATCGTCGCAACTCACAAC
>JBOGOW010000412.1:0-3761 GCA_050748285.1 Pyrinomonadaceae bacterium | reverse complement strand
CGGGCGGCGCTCTCGGAAACTGGGGATGCCGCCTCGTTGGAATAAATTTGCCATGTAGTGTTGGCTATCGAATCCTAGGAAGCGACGGCGGCGTCATTCAAAGAAGCTGGGATAACATCCCGGTTCGCTACAATGGACAAACCGTCTGGGCGTGGTTCACTGCAACCGCCGACGGTTATTCAGGCTACATTCCGACAAACGCCAACTACATCGGAGGCGGACGAATACAGCCCGTAGGTTACGGCGGTCCGCCACGATTCTCGCCAAGCCGCGGAAATTCCCCGCCCGACACCAATATCGGGCAGCTTAACGGCGTAACCGATCTTAGCGAGAGGGATCTGTTACAGAATGCCCCGCAGCCGCCGAACACTGATTTGTCTGAGAACAGGCGAAAGGTCGGCGAATGCAACACACTTAGAATCGGAATTAGTAGGAACAATAATCTCACCGACTCGCAGTTTGCCGAGATGCAGGATGAAATTTCGCGCATTTATTCACAGATTGGCATTGACATTGACTTTGTTAGTGACGGAGCAGACTATTGGCTTTCGATAAACAATAGTGGCTCACAATACTCCCAAAACCCCACCGCGGCTGGCATTACTTATTTAGGTGAAAATTCAACGGTCGTAACTAATCAGGGACGTGTTTTTGTAGACCGACTGACGCAGGGAGCGAAAAGCGATTCAACCTCGCGAACTCTTTTCGACAGGGTTGCTAGATACTCGCCATTGGCAGTAGGACTTGGGAGAGCCGGATCCCACGAAATTGGACACTACCTTTTACAACAACTCGATGATAGTGCAAATTACTCCGGTCCTATGCGAAGTCGTTTTAGTGGAGTTGAGTGGTTTGGTATTACTACTCAAAATATTTGGACGTTTGATGCCACGCAGGGTGGGCTGATTAGGGCAATGGTGCGCGATCTTCGGGATTGCAATACACGCCCGACAAACAGGCACCGCGAGCCAGACTATTGAGATCAAAATTGATATTCAGGAGAAATTATGAGAACACTCAAACGTTGCATTATAGCAATGCTTGCTTTTTGCGTTTTGCAAACTGGAGTTTCGTCCGCGCAGGATGCAGACACGCGGCCGAATATGTGTTTTGTACAGAATGACATAACCAAGAAATCCCTCGATAAGGACAATACTCTTTTCTGGGCAATCGCGGCAAAGGAAGTAGGAGAAGGAGTCGATTTTCCGTGGACAAGCTCGATGCGCGATTTCGGTGTTAAGCATGCAGTCGGCGTTGTACAGTTCAGGTACAACAAAGGAACACTTTCCCTAATACTATCGGCGGTCAATCTTTATCGAAAATATTACGATTTTCTCGACAGTAAGCAATCGCTAAAACCTTATCAACTTGATGCGCTCGAAAAAGACTTAAAGGTACCGTTTTACTTCGAAGCAACAAAACTGCTACGGGGAATTAAAATACAGGGTGGAAACTGCGGTACGCTTTACGTGAATATTCTAGACAGAGGATGTTTACCTGTTCGAAACGAAATTCCGGAAATAACTTCTTGTGAAAGACTATAAGTGAATGTTGTCACAGAATCGTATCCGGACGGGTTTTAGGAACGGCTAACGGAAGTTTCAGGGCGAATGGACAAATTAGCGAAGCGAGCGGAATTCACGTTACGCTAATGACACTCTCAACCTACAGAAATTATGTTGCTAAAGGAGGTAAGTCCGCCAAGGCAAGACGGTCTGTACCTGTTAGTAAGTTAATAGATGCGTATAACGATCCACGTAGCCCTTTCCGTTGTCCTTAGGAGTTGATAAATGAAGGTGATCTTTAAATTTACTCGCTTTTGGAACTTAAGCATCGTCGTTCTTATTTCCTTGTTCTGGATATTTAGCCTCGAACCGTTAAATCAGGAGTTGAATGCAGATGAGACACCTACCTTGTGATTGTTATGTAAAACACGGATACGTGATTATTTTGCTGTTGCTGTTGCTGATGTTTAAGGGCTCTCAACAACCCGCTGTCTTTGCGCAACGCCCTAACGAGGCTCGAACGTCAATTGACTGGATTCTCTTTACCCCGCAGGACGGTTCATTTACGATTGAGCTACCACGGATTCCGACACGTTCAAATGCGTTGGAAAAGTATCCTGACACTACAGCGTACAAACAGTTTTTTGAATGCACACGAGACGTTGATTTGTATGAAATAAAAACTGATGAGGAATCCAGCGAATCTAAATTCCAGCTTGGCGTCTTTGATGTTTCCGGCTGCAAGCGAGAAAAGAAACTTTTTAGCAAAGAGATTGCAAGATTGTATTTGATCATCGGCGGCGATGCCCGTGAGGTCGTCAAAGAATCTAAGAAATCTGTCAATGGCTTTCCGGCCCGTGAAATATTTTACATAACCGGTTCGAATCGAGGTCGGGCAATCGCCGTTGATGCATCTAAACATATTTTCTTGCTAATCTACGATCAGGATGATGACTTAACTAAGCCGAGTATTGAGGAGGATCGAATATTCCGAACATTTCGCCCGAATAAATAACACAAATGGAAGGTCGAGTATTTTATCCGTTCGAGCGTTACGGGGAACACGATCATCGAATTGAACGGACAAGGTGCGAAGAAGAATGCGTTTATCTATGCTGGCGGTCAGGTGATCGCGCAGCAGTTTGCCGTGGGAACGCCGTGGGTGGCGTGGCAGCATACCAATCCGATAATGGGCGATGCACTGAACACGGAATCGAACAGCGTCGAGGCTGCACGGACGACGCTCGATCCTTTGGGTGTCAACACCGGCGACGAAGACCCGTTCTTCGATCCCGGAGGCGGCGGCGAAAGCCCGATCAGCGAATCCGCCATAAACCAGATCGTCGGCTCCGTCATCCCCTGGTTCGGCGGACCGAGTTGTAAGGTCAACGGCGTGATAACAGGCTGCCGGTTTGCCGACAGCTTCGCCACAGGCGACGGCGCCGAAATCGAACGGCTAACGCAGGCAGTTATTTACAGCCAGCGCGACCGCCGAAATGTTGGCTTCGCATTCTTTAATGCCAATCAAGCAGCAGCCGGAGTTTCGGTTTTCGGTCTGCCGGTCGGTTGGGCCCCCGCCGGGATGGGTTTCACGGGCGGCGGCTTTGCCTTTTCGTCCATATTTGCCGATTCGGCATTTGCCGCCGCAGCCTATGGCGATTTGGTTGCAAACGGATGGGGCGGAATCGGTGGCCTCGGGGGATATTTGTATGACCTTGCTTCCTCTGGCTCCGCATCGTTGGGTCAGGTAAACGAACTTTCAGGCGCATACAGCGAACCGCAGCAGCAAACGCGAGGCGGCGGCGAATGGGAACGTATTGATGACGGCGTACTCGACTATTATCGTGAGATATTGGAGACGCTACTTAAGAAAAAGGGATGCAAAGATTTTATCGACAAATACGTTGGAGGAGCGAACTTGTTAGATGTCTTTGATAGCGTCCGTGGAAAAGGTGGCTATCTTTGGGGGGATTTTAGGAACGGGGGTGTTGCCGACGGTTCGGGGAACCAAATTGCATTGACAAAGGACCGAAAGTGGATAGGCTCGAATCTGAAAACCGAATTTTACAATACTTTGTTCAATATCAACACGCTCATACATGAACTAATACATTCGGCTGCCCCATTTCCAAAAGACTCGTTCATGGCAAAATTGCTTCACGATAATGGAGAAGCATCCGCGTTTGAATTTAAGGGAAGGGACCGTTTTGCCGACACAGAGCAAGGAAATAAAGCTTTTGAGTCATGGTCAAGCGT
>JBOGOW010000411.1:0-3765 GCA_050748285.1 Pyrinomonadaceae bacterium | reverse complement strand
CAGCAGTGAAGATCGCAATCTCATCGCCGCCGCGGATTATCTCGTTCCCGGTGGAATATTGATGGTTTACGGAAAGAAGAAGTTTGTGCGTTGAAAGCTCAGGATACCGTTCCAGTATCCGGACAAAAATCTCCCTGGCCGGCAAGCCGTGAACGAAGTTCATCTCAATCTTGCGTTGACCGGTGATTTCCGCGGTTGCTCCAAAGAAAAGTATCGTAACACTCATTCAAAACGAAAGCCCATACTCACGTGCGGGCTACTGACACGCTATTTTATCGCGCCTTCGATCGGGCTTGAGGCCGAGGCGTAGAGGCGTTTTGGCATGCGTCCGGCGAGGTAACCGAGGCGGCCGGCTTCGACGGCATGGCGCATTGCGGCTGCCATTTGCGCCGCGTCGCGGGCTTCGGCGATGGCAGTGTTCATCAGGATCGCGTCGGCGCCGAGTTCCATGGCGATGGCCGCGTCGGACGGCACGCCGACGCCGGCGTCGACGATGATGGTCGCGTCCCGCAATTGCTCGCGCATTATGCGAAGGTTCGACGGATTTTGAACGCCCATACCTGAGCCTATCGGCGCTGCCAGCGGCATCACAGCCGGACAGCCTGCATCCAAAAGTTTTTTCGCCATTATCAGATCGTCGGTAAAATACGGCAGGACGATAAACCCTTCTTTTATTAGGATTTTTGCCGCTTCGAGCGTCTGTTCGTTGTCGGGTAAAAGCGTTACCTGATCGCCTATAACTTCAAGTTTTATCCAATCTGTTTCGAGAGCTTCGCGTGCAAGCCGTGCGGTTCGAATCGCATGATCGGCATCATAGCATCCCGCCGTGTTCGGCAGGATCTGCATTTTCGGGTCGAGATGATCGAGAAAAGATTCGGTTTTTCGGTCTAGCGGAACACGATTTACCGCAACCGTAACCATCTCAGCGCCTGACGCCTTATGCGCCGCTTTCATCTCATCGAACGACCGGTATTTGCCCGTTCCGATAATCAAACGCGAACCTAATTCTTTTCCGGCAAGTACAAAAATATCTGACATTTACATTCCGATTTTCCCGTAGCTGAATCGATTATTCAACGCGACTGGAGCCGTGAACGTCTCGTTCACACCCGTTTTTCTCAAAACGTACGCATTATTCGAACTTCGTGCTCATGGTCAACGCGACGTTGACAGCTCCAGTCGCAACGTAGCTTAGCCGCCGCCGACGAAATGGATCACTTCTACGACATCGGCATTTTCTATATTGGTTTTAGCCCAGTCATCGCGTCGAACGACGGATCTATTTAATTCAACGGCAACGCGCTGGCGCGGCAATGAAAAAAGATCGAGGAGCGTGTCCAGCGACACAACGCCTTCGATCTTTTTCGATTCCCCATTCAGCAAAATAGTTATCATCGCCGAATCGATTTTCTCTTATTTGTCGATGATTTGAAAGTTCCTAATCCGAATGTGAAATCGATCGCCGAACCTCGATCTCTTCACCGGCGACCGACGCCCGTACCAAAAACGCTGCGCGACCGACTGCAAATTCGGGCATTTCCAGTTCGAGTTTGGCGAGGCCGTTCTTATCCGTAACCGAATGGAAAATACGCGGCTTAATTTTCGAACCGATTATTTTCACCAGTATTTCCGCTTTATCGACGACCTTTCGCTGCGTGCCGCGGCTGACCATAAACGTAACGGTTTTATTTTCACCACCCTTGAAAGGCGTTTCGTTTACAAATTCCAGGCACAGTCTGTCGTGCGACGGCCGTTCGCGCCCCGCCATCTGGCTAACGATCTCGACCGCGTCATTTGGGATTACGAACTCGTCTTCGATAATGTTGACGACATCAACCAGCGGCTCGGTATCGACGGCTTTTGTTTTGTGTGTCGCCAGAATTCCGATCGATGGCTTTGGTATGGGCGCCGCGGCGTCTTTTATGTCGGACGGTTTCGGTATATTTCCAAGCGATTCTTCAACATCTTCCGTTTCCTTTGATCGATTTTTCGATTCACGCAGCGTGAGTTCGATAAGGTCGCGAAGGCGTCCCGCATTTATCGCCGCACAAGTAAGACTATGCTGCCGCTGAAGCCTTGCTGCCAACTCCGTCTCGTCAAATCCTTTTGCAAAAAGATCGTCGTATGGCTGGCGTTTACTTGCAAGTATCGTCCCGCGGTCGTAAACCAGCGTCAGAATAAAGGGGGTTTCGAGACCCTTGTCTTCGGTTTGAACGTGGTACGTAACGCCGTTGAACTCAACGTCTGTATTAAAGCCTGTGATCACAAAATTAACAACTGCCGAATGCGTGGCGGGAATGAGAAGTTCAGCATAAACTGCCACAAAAATAATAACACGCCGGATCATTTTTGGTCAACGAAATATTGCTCGTGGGTATTTAATGCGGCGGTTTCGCTTCCTTGACACTAAACAAACCTTAACTTACGATTTAGTTTGAGCCGCACCTCAAGTTTTTTTGCTAATAAGTGGTTGATTTCGTTGGTTTTTGCGAAATATCACGATAATAAATTTCAGAAGTTTAGAACACGATGTCGCCATTCAACCTAACGGATTATTTACCGATCGCATTGATGTTTTTGGTTGCGTTCGGTTTTGGCGCCAGCCAGTTGCTGGTAACCCAATTGATCGGCCCGCGAAAACGTACGGCGACAAAACTGATGCCGTATGAATGCGGCAAAGATCCGGTCGGCGGTGCCCGAGATAGGTTTTCGGTCAAATTTTATACTGTTGCCGTTATATTTCTTTTGTTCGATATAGAAGTTTTATTTATGGTCCCGTTCGCTGTGGCGTTCAAAAGCTTGATCGCGCAAGAGGCCGCTGGAACCGTTTACTACGGTACGATCGCGCTGATCGAAATTCTGATCTTCATTTCAACATTCATTATCGGATACATATACGTTTGGAAAAAGGGAACATTCGATTGGGGGCTTCAGGCTCGAGCCGAGGCCCGCGAAGAAGCAAGAGCGATGGCAAAGGTGCGGCGTGATTCGGTGTTGAAAAAGGCCGCTTGAGGAATTATGGGACTGGAAAATGAATTATTCGAATCGCTGCCGGACGTTGTAACGGTAAAGCTCGACGCCGTCGTGAACTGGGCGCGCAAAAGCAGCCTCTGGCCGGCGACATTCGGTTTGGCTTGCTGCGCGATCGAGATGATGAACACCGTCTCGGCTCGAAACGACCTTTCTAGATTTGGAGCAGAGACGTTTCGAGCAAGCCCGCGCCAATCGGACGTGATGATCGTATCGGGCCGCGTTTCGCGAAAAATGGCACCGGTGTTGCGCCGTATTTACGATCAAATGCCTGAGCCGAAATGGGTTATATCGATGGGCGCGTGTGCGACATCGGGCGGCGTTTTTGATAATTATGCGATCGTGCAGGGCGTTGACAAGATAGTGCCCGTAGATGTTTATGTGCCGGGATGTCCGCCGCGACCGGAAATGCTTGTGCATTCGATCATGATGCTGCAGGAAAAGATCATGAAAGAATCGGTAAAGGATCGCCGCGACACCTTCGAACCGGAATCGCGCACTTCGTCCGTGCCCGGAACTCTGCCTGTCACGGAAGGCACCGCTCTCGAACGCGAAACCGAGATCGAGGTGGCGCAAAATAAAACTTCGCGTCCATACACGATCCCGTCGCGCCACGAGAAACGCAGATCGTCGTGAGTGTTGTTGCGCAAGCCCGCGTGTAAACAAGGGCGAAATCGAATGGTTGAGTTCTAATATCGCCCTTGCTTACGCGTGGGCTTTTGCATTGAATATGAC
>JBOGOW010000410.1:0-3772 GCA_050748285.1 Pyrinomonadaceae bacterium | reverse complement strand
GTGATGAACGGATTCGACGTGCTGAAAAATTTACGCGTCAATTCGAATTTGCCGGTCTTGATGCTTACGGCTCGCGGCGACGACCTTGATCGGATCGAGGGGCTTGAGATCGGAGCCGATGATTATCTTGCAAAGCCTTTCAATCCGCGCGAGCTTGCAGCGCGTCTGCGGGCGATCCTGCGACGCGTAGAAACGGGCGGCAACGAGCTGCCGGAAAATCTTTCGGTCGAGGACGTCGAGCTTACGGCGTCGGCCAGAGCCGTTACGGTTACGGGAAAGCCGGTCGCTTTAACATCGGTCGAATTCGATCTGCTTGCCGTGCTGTTAAAAGAGGCGGGCATGACGGTAAAAAAAGAGGATTTGAGCGAACGCGTTTTGGAGAGAAAGCTCTCGCCATACGACCGCAGCCTTGATATGCACATAAGCAATCTGCGTAAAAAAATCGGATTGCGTGCCGACGGGACAGAAAGAATTAAAACTATCCGTTCGGTCGGATACATCTATACGCTTTTATGAATCTTTTTATAAAATTATTTTTGTGGTTCCTTGTGACCGTGCTTTTGGTTTTCGGCGTGATGTATTTTGTTTCGCGAACCTTTCAAACCGAACCTATGTTCAGCCGGGCGCAGCGTTCATCGCTCAATCAGTTGACTATTTACAGCGGTACCGCGACACAGATCGTCAAAAATGAAGGCGAAGACGGACTGAAGACGTTTCTGGCGCGACTTCGCGATCTGGAACCGCCGCGCGAGGTTGATCTGGTCGATGCGGATGGGAAAGTTTGGTTCGGCACAAAAGATGAGATCGCAGATTCGCATGAACTGATCGCGCAGACAATGGCAAGCGGCGAGCCGCAGGTCGATTTTTCGCCGGATGAAAAAGCACTCGGAGCCGCGCCTGTTACGTTTCCCGACGGCGGCAAATATACGCTCGTAATGCAATGGGAGACCTCGCGTCCGCCGTCGTTTTTCTTCGGGTCGTGGCGCGGTTATTTGCGGCTTGGCGGAATGCTGCTTACGGGTGTCGTGCTTTGTTCGCTGTTGGCGTTGTATTTATCGTCGCCGATCCGCAAGATCCGGCGGGCGACGCAGACACTGGCCGATGGCGATTTTTCGACGCGTGTCGGCGAACAGGTCGGCAACCGCCGTGATGAGCTTGCATATCTTGCACGCGATTTCGATCTGATGGCCGAACGTATCGAGGACCTTATCAACTCACAAAAACGTCTGACGCGCGATATTTCTCACGAGCTTCGTTCGCCCTTGGCGCGTTTAAACGTTGCGCTTGAAATTGCAAGGACGAAATCGAATGCGGAAGCCCTTCCAGTGCTTGAGCGGATCGAGAATGAATCGCAACGTCTGAACGAGATGATCGGGAAACTGCTGACGCTCTCTAAATTGGAAAGCGGCTCGAAGGATTTTGAAAGGTCTGCGATCGATCTTGCCGATCTCGTCGAAGGCATCGTCGAAGACGCCGACTTTGAAGCAAAAGGAAAAGGACGCTCTGTTCGTGTTACGTCAACCTTTAATTGTAAAGTGATCGGCAACGAGCCTCTGCTGCGAAGCGCAATCGAAAACGTCGTCAGGAACGGCGTCAAATATACAAAGGAAGGCACTGCGGTCGAAGTAGCTGTCTCGAATGGCGGCGATCGTGCGACGGTTACGATATCGGATCACGGCGGCGGCGTTTCTGAGGATGAGATCGCAAAACTTTTCAAGCCGTTTTATCGCGTCGGCGAAGCTCGCGACCGAAGCACCGGCGGAACAGGATTGGGATTAGCCATCGCCGAACGGGCAGTGCGAATACATAACGGAAAAATCGAAGCGAAAAATGTTAATGGCGGTTTGTCGGTAGAGATTACACTTGATACAGCCGATGTAAAGAAAAATTAAACCAGCTTCATTTCCCGCGCGCAGAGATAAATGAACGCACCGCGAAAATAATAAATGCAAGGCATACGACCGCAGTCGAAAGCTGCGAAAGCTGCGCGGCCGAACCGTTGAACTCACCGATCCGCGGAATGAGGCGAGCCGATGTCGCGATAAAACCCAAAAGAGCGACAAGCACCGACCCGTGCATCAGATGCTTTCGCAAACTTTCTTTTGAATTCGCAACGGCGCCGAATATCGCCATCAAAATACCCAAGAAGGCAGGTATCAGCGCCGTTACACTGGCCTTTTCATTTGAAAGGCCGTGAATGTAACCGACAACGCCGATAGCGATCAAAATCACGCCGACAACAATTGAGATCATTGGCATAGTTACAAACTAACCTATCTGTCGGGTAACAATCAACTTCACATCGCCGCGATCTTCGCGCGAAGCGAATCGGCAAGGTTCTTGTCAAGAATATCCAGCTTTGCAAGTTCTTTCTGAGCTAAAACTATATTCTTCTGCCGCACGCGGACAACGCCAATGCCGAAGATAGAGTTCGCATTCTTTGGGTTTACTAACAGAACTTTGTTGAACGCATCGAGCGCAAGCGTCGGCTGATTTGTATAAGTGTAAGCGTCGCCCAGATAAACCCCCGCCGTTTCCCATTTCGGCGACAGCTCGAACGCTTTTCGATAGTGCGGTATCGATTCCGCGTATTTATTGTCATTGTAATACGAATTGCCAAGCCCAAGATGCGAGTCGGCCGATTTCGGATCCAAACTGATCGCCGTGTTGAATGCACCGATCGCCTGCGGATATTGCTTAAGTTCGTTGCAAACAGAGCCAAGCAGGTAATGCGACAGTCTGTCGTTTGGCAGCATGACCGTTGCAGTCTTTAATACGCGGACGGCGTCGTCATATCGCTTGTTGGCGTCGTATAACTTGCCCAATTCGTATTGGGCATAACCGTTTTTGATCCCCAACGCAACCGCTTTTTCAAAAGCGGTCTGAGCTTGGGGTTTGCGGTCGAGATTCAACAATGTAGCCCCGAGACGGTAATGAACATCTGCATTTGCGGGGTTGAGGGTCGCTGACTTCTGATACGCTGGTAATGCGGCCGCATAATTCTTTTGACGATAATGGGCAAGGCCGAGTTCGAAGTGTCCTTCGGCGTTGTTTGGTTCGAGTTCGAGGCCTTTTACCAATGACGCGATGGCTTCATTGTACTTGCCCAAAAAACTCAATGTACTCCCAAGCCAAATATGTGCACGCGCATAATCGGGCTTGATCCGTATAGCGGACCTTAATGACGGTTCTGCCATCGGGTATTTTTTTAAATAATAATATGACAGGCCGACATTGAAATGCGCCGCCGAATCATTCGGATTCTGAACAAGGTATTGCGTAAAAGTTCCGATTGCTTTGGCATATTCCCGTCGGTCATATTCCTGCAAGCCCTGCTGAAACAAAGGGTTTGTGGTCTGCGCATAAGTGATGCCCGAGCAAAGTACAAATGCAAGGGTTAGGGAAAGTAATCTTGTTGTATTTCTCATATTCGCTCCTTTTCGAAATGAAAATAATCGTTGTTAGGTTTGCTGCGTTTCGGCAAAAAACAAACATTCTATTTTTTCAAAACCGGCAAGATCACCGCCGAAAGCGCCTTGCCTCCTAAATATAATCTCTGTGCCGCTTTTTGGAAATCGGTTACAGTTCCCATTTTGTATTTTTTCATGAACCGCAGCGGATTTCTAGTAACAAGCAAAAATTGCGTGCATCGGATACGCTTCATTATTCTATGGCTTTCCATGAAAAGAAGTCTAGTGCTTTGTAAGCTAAATTATTCGAACGCTTTTTTGTTCCATTCGTGTTGTTTCGTGTTGTGTGCGCGGTTTCAGTC
>JBOGOW010000409.1:0-3795 GCA_050748285.1 Pyrinomonadaceae bacterium | reverse complement strand
ATATCCGCCTGTCAGGGTCTGTTACCAATGTCCAAATATACCTGACAGCTATCGAGGAAACGTGACAAAAATGACGGCGTTTTCGGATGCGACGCTTGCAATCGACACGAATGCATCGGTGACGACGGTGAAGTATGATATTACGGGAAACGCAGTGGAGACAGGCGTCAGCTGTTGTCGGCTGAAGACTTATGAATACGATCTGGCGAACGGATACGCCTAGCCGGTTTCGGAGACAATGGGCGACGCCGGACAGCTCGTGACCAGCGTGACTTATGATTTCAACACCGGTTTGGTAAAGACGGCGACAGACGAGAACGGGCAGACGGCGACGATAACCTATAACCCTGACAATCTGCGTGTCGTCAGAACTGATGCTGCGAACGGTGCGTGGGCGACGACGGAGTATAATGATGCGGCGTTTCCGTATTTTGTAAAACAGACGGGCAGCCTCGATGCGGCGCGGAGCGTGTCATCGTGGAGTTATTCGAACGGACGCGGACAGGGTTTTAGATCGAGAAGCCAGACGGCGGGCGGTTATCTTTCGAGCGATGTCGAGTTCGACATAATGGGAAGGCCGGTGAAGAGCTACAACCCATACACGGCGGCGAGCCTGGCGGATGAGCGCCCGTCCGGGATAAAGTTTTCCGAGGTAGTTCAGCGTGACGGGCTTGGCAGGACATTGCAGTCGCGTCTGCCGGACGACACGGTTGTTGCGGCTTTGTATGACGGGCTTGTGGCGACGGCGACGGATCAGGCGGGCAAGCAGAGGCGGCAGTTGGCGGATGCGCTTGGACGGACGATCAGGGTTGACGAGCCGGATGCCGGCGGGAATCTAGGAGCTGTTGGTTCGCCGGTTCAGCCCAGCTTTTATGAGTATGACGGCAACGATAATCTGACAAAAGTTATCCAATCGGATGGCACGGTGACACAGGAAAGATTATTTAAATACGATTCGCTTTCGAGATTGACGCATGAGCGGCAGGTTGAGGCGACGGCGACGTTAAACGATGCGGGAGTGAAGATCGGTGCAGGCGGCGTTTGGACGGGCGTTTATAAATACGACAACGAAAGTCTTTTGACAGAAGGCGTGGATGCGAGAGGCGTGAAAACCAGCTTTACTTACGACGGACTGAACCGCGTCAGCACGGTTGCATACACAGGCGAGACGGGCTATCAGACACCGAATGTGACCTATACTTATGACGAAACCGAAAGCGGATTTTATAACAACGGTCGCCTGACGCGCGTTCAGACGGCGGCGGATGCAGCTTATGGGACGCCGGAGACGATTCAGAATTATCGGTATGATAATATCGGGCAGGTTGTGAAGCATATCCAAAGCATCGGCAATCAAACATACAGCCTCGAATACGGCTATAATCTGGCCGGGCAATTGATAAGTGAAAAATATCCGAGCGGTAAGATTGTGAACATGACGGTCGATGATTTCGGTCGACTTTCGACAGTGGCGGATGCTCAAAGGACGTATTTGAACGGAGTGTCGTTTAATGACCGAGGCCTGTTGTCGCAGATAAATCTCGGCAACGGTACGAATGAGCAGTTTTCTTACAACGACCGATTCCAGATGACATCGCAAAGCCTTTTGAAAGGCGCGGAGGTTTTGACGAAATACGATTATGGTTACGGAGAGGTTAATCTTTCGGACGGCAGCATAGACGCGACAAAGAACAACGGCCAGCTTGGCCGAATCGAATCTTTTATCGGTGCGAATAAACAGGCCCAGCAACGGTTTGGCTACGATGAACTTGGGCGTTTGAAAGAATCGGCGGAATATCGCGGTGATAATGGTTCGTTGACGTATAAACAGAAATTCGATTTCGACCGCTTCGGAAATCTTTACCGCAAGGCTGCAAGCAATCCGACAAGCGGACAAGCAAATCCGCTTCCGTTTACGCCGATTGAGGACGCGGACATCAGCAAAGCGACGAACAGATTCACCGCCGGCACGACTTATGACGAGGCTGGGCAGGTTGTCAACGACGCAAAATTCCGCGATCTCGGTTTTGCCTATGATGCAAATGGCCGTCAGGTGAAAGCCACGAAAACAAGCCAGCCGGACGCCTGGACGGTCTATGACGCTCTTGGGAATCGCGTGGCGACAAAGATCAACGATGTATGGCAATTTATGATTTATGACGCTTTCGGGAAATTGGTGGCCGAATACGGCGTGTCAGAACCGCCTGCGTCAGCGGGCGGCCAGGGTTATCTTGCCGCCCTTGTTTTCGAGCTTCTGCATTCGCGAGTCGGTTTCTATTTGACGGAGAGTCCTCTCGTTGCTTTCGCGTTCAGCCACGGCTTCCTCATATTGGGAAAAGGCATCGGGATCGGTGGATTTCAAAAGCCCGATCGTCGCCTCTTGACGGGCGATCAAAGCAACTGTCCTGTTATTGATAGAGCTAAGTATTCCCTCATCTCCGCCGTGTTCATCCTCGAGTTCGGAAATTGTTGCGGACAGGTTTTCGAGTTCTACTTCGAGCGCTAGCAACATTTGTTGTTCCGATGCAAAGTATCAATCGACGATCAACTGTTTCGGAATAAGATCGCACGCCCAGCCTTTATCAACTTCTTTTCCTTTTTTGTTCGTTTCCAGAACCCTGTAGGTTTCCGCTTTCCAGCCATCGGCGGCGATGAGATAGCAGTCGTCCTGCATTGTCTCCGCCCAATAGTCCATCAGGTGTTGATAAACGGCGTAGGCATCTATCAAGGGCTTCTCTTGGTAATGTTCGAGCAACCGGTCGCTAAGCTCCTGGCGTTCCTTTCCATCGCCGAGCTTCGCAGGGGTCGTTAAAGTCGGGGAAGTTTGCTTGCGACAAAAGTTGGTTAGCATTGGCTAGCGGTGCAATGATCTCTTTGTTGATCTTGTCGCCGATTTCGGGATTACCTTTCAAGGCGATCATCGCTTTGAAACTGGCTCCTTCCGGAATTGTTATCTCAGGAAACGGAACACCGGCGTATTTATCGCTGACGTATTTGATGAACAGCAACGAGAGTACGTAATCCTTGTATTGAGACGCATCCATGCCTCCGCGAAGTTCATCGCGGCTCGCCCATAATGAGGAATATAGATCTGACTTTTTAATTGCCATTCTTAAAAATAGAATCAAGCACATTCTCTAGCGCTTGATATTGTTCAAAATATTTCTCCTGATTTTCGGTTTTCAGTCTTTGTAAATTTTGTAATTGGTTGCGAAGTCAAGAGTCGGTTTATTTTACTTGTCGGTTCGGTAGCCACAATACCATTATAGGGAATATCTAACCTATTCAAGAATAAAGTTTATATCTCTGCTGCTAGCGGTAGTACACATACCAGACGCTCCATGATAATAAACTGTCAGAAATCATACAGAGCTAAAAGCGAATAACCTTTTACGACCGCAGAATTCAATTTGAAGGACACTATATGTGCCGGGAAATAAGCGGTTGGGAGTTGATTGAAATGACCGATGAAAGTATGATTTTGGTTAATTTGAGCGTTCAATAATTGGGTCCATTGAAATCCAAGATTACGGAAAGATGGTTGCAAGATGGTTGCACTTTCCTGAATCAAGGCGAATCTAGGTAGATCAACCAATGCGTGTAAGATATTGATTCTAAGGTGTTTTGAGCAGTTTTGACAAGTTATACAAACCTACCCAAATCGCTTGGGGTGCGAGAGGTCGCAAGTTCAAATCTTGTCGTCCCGACCAATAAACATAGGGCTTTCGAGTGATTTCGAAAGCCTCATTTTTTTAGGATGGTTGCAAGATGGGTGCGCTTTCCTTTTTCATACCC
>JBOGOW010000408.1:0-3801 GCA_050748285.1 Pyrinomonadaceae bacterium | reverse complement strand
ATTCTAATCAGATACTGATTACCTTCGAGGTTCCAAAAGACTTCGAGGGCCAGCCGGTTATTACGCTGGTTGCTCCGGGAAAGGCGTTAGATCTGAGCGCGGTGACAATGACCATCAACGGCCAGCGAGGATCCATGGATGCAGCCGAATATATGTTTGGCAAGCGCCCGACCGTATCTGACGCACGGGCCGTAAGCGTTGCGAGAACAGATGTCTATAAAGCTGCCGGAGCAGACCTTATTGCGGTGATAACCGGGGAGAATATGCACACCGTAACGGAAGTGTTGGCTAACGGGAGCTCGGTTTACACAAGGCCGGCAGCAGCGGCTCCGACTCCTGCACCAAACAGAATACGAATACCCAACATCAATACCCGCGCGGACGCTGAACACATACAATTTACGTTACTGACGGATAACGCCGTCATTCAGCCGCCAGCCGTCTCGAATCCACTGTTCGTACGGCCGCCTTCACCGACAGCCGGAATCGAAGATAAATCAGCCTTGTTGAGGATCGAAACTGTAAAGCTGATCGACCGGGTCGATGACGCTATAGGAAATACAATTGTCGTTGCAGAGCTTTCCGGATCGGGTTTTACGGATAAGCTTGCCCTGGTACAGGCAGATGGAGTCACACCGATCACTGGCGGACGACTAATAGTTGTTTCACCAACCCGAGCTTTTGTGAAGCTTACTATGCCGATCAGCGATCTTCCTTTCGTCGTAACACTTTTCAGCGAAGCCGGAAAACTAAAAGCAAGCGCCATCATTACTGGAAAGCTCGAGATGGGAGCGGAAGATCCCGATGACGGCGAGGATTCAACCAGGCCAGGCCGCGTGAAGCCGCCTTCCGCAGGACCATGAGTCAGCTAAACCGCGGCAGGTTCGATGCGAACCTACGGGTACGGCACCAATTGACACGCGTAAACGCACGGCACTTTCTTAAAGGGTCGTGTCCGAATCGACTCGATCGCGGCTCTACAGTGAAGGCGTTTTATTTGCGTAGATCTAAAGAAGGATGTCGAGCTTGCAGCTCGCTAATCAAATGCTCCTTCGCAACGTGAGTGTATCTTTGAGTAGTCACAATCGAGGCGTGGCCCAGAAATTCCTGGACAATCCGGATATCAACGCCGTTTCTGAGAAGGAAAGTTGCAACAGTGTGACGCAGCATATGAGGCGTTATATGTCTTTCGATCCCGCTTTTGCGACGCAGAGAGCAGATAACATTCGCGATTCCTTGCGGTGACAACCTTGTGCCGGAGGCATTTACAAAAAGAGCCGGAGAATCCACTTGTACGCCAAGTCTGATCCCGGAATAAGCGGCCTGAACGCGTGCCGTGACATTATCAACTATGTAGACCATGCGTTCTTTGCGACCTTTACCCTGGATCCGAATGGAAGAATCGCCGGCTTTGAAATCAGTTATGTCGATTGCCGAAAGTTCACAAGCTCGCATTCCCGTCGCAAAGAGCAATTCGACGATCGCGTTGTTCCGAAGACGCAGGAAATCTCGGGAGGATGGACGGACACCAGCCTTAGACAATTCATCAGGGATAACAATCTGTTGAGTCAATAGTCCTTTCACCTCGCTTTCCGTCAATGTTCGCGGAAGCTGAACAATCTTGCCGACACTGATCTTGACGCGCCAAAATGGGGATTCGGTTAGAAAACCGTCTCTCACCCAATAGGCGAAAAAGACTTTAAGAACAACCAGTTTTCGACGGATAGATGCTGGCGAGTAATCTTTTTCTTTGAGATAGAATGCCCAATCTTCAATATGTTTATTTCGCAACGTACCAAGTTCTGTTACTTCCCCGGCAAATATTACAAATTGCTTCATATCCGATCCGTACGTAGACACAGTTTTTTTCTGACGGTCATTGACCGAAAAATATCCTTTAATAAAATTTTTTCTTGCTTCGCCCAGATTCATCACGATATCTCCCTCCTAAATGAAATTTATCTGGGTATAAAAAGCTTAATAAGGCCGGTAGTTCACAGGCTCCGTCGCTGTAGATTGAAATGGCATTGGAGTTCCGTCATAATATCTGTGATTCCCTATTTTAATCCTGATAACTAATAATTATCGTGACCATGCCATCCCCATTTCGGCTGATGCTGATCTTCTTCCTGGGTCTTGTAATTAGCCTTGCTTACGGACTGATAGGAGCTGGGCTGCTTTGGTATCAGATTGATCTGAATGAGGCCCAGATCTTTTTCTCGGATTACGTAAGCAAATTTAAAGTGATTATTTCGATGGGACTGATCGTTGGAACAGCTCTGATTGTTCGGCGCATGCAGTACTACATTCCGGAAACCATTGAGAAGGCCTTTACTCCCAAACAACTTTCAAAAGCCCCCGACTACTTTTATTATAAGAATCGCTTCTCAAGTTTAAGAGTTTCGATAACGTTCATGACACAGTTCATTGTCGTGGCGTGGGTGATCTTCTACTATTGTCACTTTCCCCATTCCGATTTAGCGGAAAACCTAATGCTTGTTGCCGTGTGTTCCCAATATGGCCTCGGGGTTTACGTAGGCCGAAAGCTGATTTATACGGGAATGATGCTCCATAGTCTGCTCAATATTGACCTTACGCGGAACCTGTTCAAAAAAAGAGAGCTGGACGATATCAATTGGTGTGTAAACGTCGCCTCGACACTCACTATTATTTTCGTTTACATTCACGTCGCAAATTATTACAACGGACCGTTTCTGTTCGATAGACTTCTAGGACAAAGCATAAAGCTCTTCATAATTCTTCCTGCGATTATCGCGACGCCGGTTTTGTTGATTTTCAACTTCTATCCCCGAGCCGTGTTGCAGAAGTTGTACAGCCGTTCAATCGATATTGAGATAAAGAACTTGCAGGAAAAGATGAAAGACGAGGAGTTAAGCTCGTACGAAAAACGTTCCCACTTGATCGAATTCGACAAAATGTCGCGCGAACAGTTGCGATACAGTCTTAGACTTGAGCTTACTGATATTCCAATCGGAATTACTATTCTCGTAATGGTTCTTCAGCCCCTTCTTAAACCCTGAAGCTTTCTCAAATCTACATTAAAAGATAGAGGCCGATGAAGAATTGCGACTTCATTAACAATATCGCAAGTCGTTGGCGGGCAAATCTGATCCAAGCAACCCCCGCAGCAACGAGTGCCAAGGTCATTGCTACGACACAGACTAACGTCGCAGCGTTGATTATCTGCGTGGATAATAGACACAAACCGATCATTTGAAACGCAAAAGCAGCTATCGTCAGGAAAGAAGGGTTTAGCCGCTGAACGAAAGATTTCGCGTCCCCCGGTCGATCCCTGATGTCCATGCATATCTCCCGCCCTAAGTTCATTAGGAAGACGGCGCCGGCGATAAAATAGAGCTTTGGCTCGTTAAGATGTAAGAAGGCCACAATGATAATGGGAATCGTTGCAACGACTGCTACATAGGGAGCTTTCAGGCTCGGCAGGGATTCCACTACGTAGCCGTAGCTTGTAGAAAGAATTATAAGCCCGTAATACCAGAACGACACAGAGTCTGCGATATAGTTTTTTGTGGAAAGTAGAGCTAATCCTAGGCAAACGAAATAGATAACAACTGCGACCGACTTTGGAATTACGCCTGACGGGAGCGGACGATCGGGATGATTAACTCGGTCCTTATCAACGTCGTCAAGATCATTGGCCACGAACGTACAAATGCAAATAAACAGCAGCGGTATTGCTCTTTCAGCACTCGTAGCCGCGTCGCCGGTTCTGGAATAGGCGGGTAGGAATATTGCCAGGAAACCGAGCAGCGACGTATC
>JBOGOW010000407.1:0-3806 GCA_050748285.1 Pyrinomonadaceae bacterium | reverse complement strand
TCATTACAGAGGTCGCGCCCGGAAGCGTTGCCGAAGAGATTGATCTGCGCCCTTCTGACAGAATCATCAAAGTGAACGGCCGTTCAGTGCGCGACTATCTCGATTTCCGCTTTCAGACTGCTGGTAAGACGGAGCTTACATTTCACGTAAAAAAAACAAACGGCGAAACGCTTGAAATCGAATTCGATCGCGAGGAAGGCGAAGATTTCGGATTGATGTTCGAGCAGATCGTGCCGCGGCAGTGCGCGAACGAGTGCATTTTTTGTTTTTGCAAAGGCAATCCTGATGACGCGCGGCCTTCACTGTTTGTCCGCGATGAGGACATACGGCTTTCATTTCTATATGGCAATTACACGACGCTTTCGTCGATAACCGAGGACGAGATGAAACGCATCATCGAACAGCGTCTCTCGCCGCAGTATGTTTCCGTTCACGCAACCGATCTGAAAACGCGTGCATATCTTTTAGGTGTCGATGAATCACGAGCCGATATTTCTGATAAACTCGAACGTCTTCTTGCAGCTGATATAGAACTGCATGCACAGGTAGTTCTTTGTCCTGAGATAAACGACGGCGCGATTCTGGAAAAAACTCTTCGCGATCTTGCCGCGCATTATCCGAAGGTAGTTTCGACCGCCGTCGTGCCCGTCGCATTGACGCGATACAACACGGATGAAAGGCTTACGCGCGTCTCACCGGAATTTTGCCGAAGAACTATTCTCGAAGTCGAAAAACTGCAGAAAGAATTTCGCCGGACGCTCGGTGTTACATTCGCGTTTCTTGGTGATGAAATTTATTTGAAAGCCGGCGTCGAAATTCCGTCGCGGCGGCACTACGGCAAATATCCGCAGATCGAAGACGGCGTCGGCATGGTGCGGTCATTTTTGACTGCGTTTGGAAAAACGCTTCACCGCCAAGACGCCGAGATGCCGAGAATGGAAAATGTTAGAACGCATGAAAGTGCGATGAAACCTCTTCCGCTGCCAACTGCCGACTGCCAACTGCCAACTGGGATCGGAACCATCCTGACAGGCGAAATGTTCGCTCCCGTTCTTAGCGAGCAGATCGAACTTTATAACAATGCGCGCGGTACGAAACTAAATGTTCTCGCGGTTCCGAATAACTATTTCGGCGGCGATGTCGCGGTTGCGGGTTTATTGACCGGCAAGGATTTTCTAAATGTAAAAGACCGCATTGTCGGTGACTTTGCGGTCATTCCAAAAAGCACGATCAAATCCGACGAGCCGATATTGCTGGACGGGATGACGTTCGACGAACTCAAACGCCAGTTTCCCGTCCCCGTTTATGACCTCGACACAAACGGCCTGATCGAATTCCTCTCGTGATCATTGTCTCTTGAAATTGTAAACGATAACACCTGTTACCTTTACGGCATTGTCATTCAGCAATGTCGGTTTGAACTTCGCCCCGCGAGCAGCTTGTTCAGCGACTCCGCGAAACAGCGGATGTCCGTCCGCGGCTTTTGCCGAAACCACATTTCCGTTTTCATCGATAGTAACCTGAACACGCACCGTTCCCTCGATATTCAGCATTTGTGCCGGCCTCGGATAGATTGGCTTGGGAAGCGAAGTTGCCGAACCATTTAAAACACGGCTGATCTTTATCATCGTCGGCTTTGGCTTCAATGCTACGGGTGGTTGTTCAGTTGTTTTCACATCTGTTTCAGCGTCGCTGCTGCGTGACCCGGTGCTCGCGCCTGTTCCATTCGTACGTTCACCGCTTCCACTGGAATTTGGGTTGCCGGACCCGAAGGATTCCGGGAGTTTGGGGTCGAACGGTATCCATGTGCGTGCCCGCTCGGTATTTCGATTCGTAGATGTTGATGTAGGAACGATCGTAGGCTCATCGACGCGAGCCATATACGAACGCACGTTTTGCGGAGTTGTCGGTTGGTCAGCGGTGGCTGGACGATCCGGTTCGGTCTTTATCTCAGGCTCCGTCGCTTCCAATGGCGCGACTAATTCGGAGACCTCGAAATTGAGATTGCCGAGCCCGATCTCGGATGCGTAAAGGCTGTAAACGACCGCCGTCAGAAATAATATTCCGACGATGATCGACGATACGGTGAAATAACGGCTGCGGTTTTTGAATTCGGCACCGGCAGTGTCCGATTCGATAAGTTTGTCAAACATTTTCAATTCCTCCTGTTTTGCCGGTGCCAAGCGGTTCGGAGTTCCGCCTTTTAGGCGGCTCGGTTACTTAGACACCGGTCGGAGGAATTTGTTCCGAAGTTCTACGACTTCATTTTATCGGTTCAAGGGTTGTGAACTCATTGATAATGGTTAGGCTTACAGGCTTTTCTTTCTCGTATTTAATTCCAACCCATGCGACATAGATCATTATGTCATCGTCCTTTTTTACTTCGTTCGCGAAGTGTTCGATCAGTGTCGATTGAACAGGCAGCCAATGCACAGCGCCATCTTCGATGAACTTGAATTCCGTTTCGAAAAGTTTAGCTTCATCTTTTGAACGGCCGATTGTTGCAAGCCAAAGCTGTAGAAGCGTCAATGTCTCCGCCGATGTTTTTCTGGATTCGCCGGTGAATTTAACTTTAGTCTTCGTGGGATAGGAATTGTAAGAGAAATTTGCTATGGGTTTGCCGTCGGGTCCTTTCATCAAAACATTTGGTGTCTTAATCAATTCCTGTAATTTGCCGCTTGCAAGCTCCTTTAACGATCCCAGCTTGTATCGGCTCATCCAATCGTCGTTACCATTTGTTGGCTTGGCGGAGCCGAATTCCCAAATTACCCAACGCCTGCCATCCCAGCGGAAAACTATTTCATTGATGCCTTTGAGCTTGAACAGCTTTATTACCGGCATCGGATCGCTGCCTTGTTTTAGCCGAAGATTTTCGACGATTTCACCTTCATTTGCTGGATTAACATTCGATAATTCCTTCGACAATCTACGAACAGCCGCAAAAACGCCAGAACTATCGTTTTTTATTTCGTCTTTGTGCAAACCGGTAAAATAGATAACTTTTCCCGCGTCATATACTTCAAGATCCGGGGCAAGTAATTCTGCGAGTTCGGCATTGGTACCAGCTTGGAGCTTGGTGATTACATCACGAAATTTGGGAACTCTTTCGAAATCAGGTTTATCCCGTTCGTCCACGATCCTAATACTAGACAGCTTGTTTTGCTTGCTGATTTCGATTGAAAAATTTGCTTTTTCGTATTCCCAGCGAGTTCCGTGTTCGTCAATACTTACTTTCTTCGAAGGTTTACCCAATTCTTTTTCTATCTCAGAAGCCGATTGTCCAAATTTTAGCCCTCGGAACCCGGGATCATGGCGTTCGTCTGTACCAGTGATCTGGATCGAATAAATGATCTGAGGCTCGGCTTTCAAATATTGAAATACCATATAAAGTGACTGATCGTCTTTGAGCAAGAATGCTTCATAATTCACAGTTTCACTTGATGCACCATCCATGTCCGGCTTACCAAACATACGATGAGTCACAGAACGAAACTGAGCCAGACGGAACCCGTTAAGTTCGTAAACGATCGTCTGTGATGTCGCCGCGATAGCCGCAATCAACAAAATACTGAAAATCAGTATGGGTTTGATGATATTCATAATCTCACTCAATTCGTCAAAATATTTCTTCTTGGCTGCACATTATTACGATGAACTTTTAACTGTCCGATATTTACGCTTCCAGCAACGGATTATACATGTCGCGCTCTAACTCTAAGTGCAACATATTTTATAAAAAATCATGAAAGAATGTTGCATGACAAATAGATACCATCATCTGACGCTTGAAGAGCGTACACTGATTC